>DATGJK010000447.1:0-13986 GCA_035295245.1 Acidobacteriaceae bacterium | reverse complement strand
TTATGAATACTCTGTCGGCCCAGGGGCTTGCCGAGGATCTCCTGCACGTCGCGCACCTTGCCCTTGAGCCGCCCGGTGGCGCCTCGCCGGTCCATCCAGCGTGATGTGGGTGAGCACGCGAGGCGACAGCTCGAGGATGCGACGGTGGCAGTGCAGGATCACTTCCAGGGCACGCTCCCGAAGCCTTCGATGGTCGTCCGCATCGCTCCCAGCTCATACGGCAGGCCGGACTCGTCCACGATCTTCAGCGCTTCGGCGACCAGCGCCTTGACCCCGCCGGTCACGCCCATCGGAACTACGGAAAAGCTCGCCAGCATCGGTTTCCTCCGCTTCTGAGTGTAGGGAACCGGTGCCGGCGGCGTAACGTAGGAACGAGGAGCCGTCGCGTCTTTCCAGCGCGGTAAACGTCTAAACGGCACATCGGATCGGCTATGGCCAAAAGCGTGCGTTCGGGCAAAAATGCTCTCTTGATAATGGTCCCGAAGACGACTCTGCGCGTTGTCGTTTCCGTGCTCGTGCTGCTGTTTCTCTGCGCTCCGGGGCTCCGCGGCCAGAACGAACCCGATCAGGGGCCGCCGCAGGGGTTTGGCCAGGGTGGCGCGGCCACCGCGATCTTCGGCCCCAACGGAGGCGGTACCGGCGGGACCGTGACGGCGATCAGCGGCAATGAAATTACGGTGAAGAACGAGCAGGGGGAGACCTACAAGATCGAAACCAGCCCCAATACCCATTTCCGCAAAGACCGCGAAGAAGCCCGGCTCTCCGACATCAAAGTCGGCGACACGATCATGGCCGGCGGCAATCTCGATGACCAGACGAAAACCATCGGCGCTGTCTTTGTCGCGATTCTGAGCCCCGAACAGGCCGCGCGCATGCGGCAGATGCGCGCCGAGTTCGGCAAGACATGGACGATCGGCAAGGTGACCGCCATCCATGACCTGATGCTCACCATCGAGCGCCCCGACAAGGTGAGCCAGACGATCACCGTCGATGAGAACACCGCCTTTCGCAAGGGCGGCCGCGACAATGCGGAAGACATCACCTTCCCGGACATCAAGGTGGGCGACAATGTTCGTGCTACGGGCGCGCTGCAGGGCAGCGCCTTCCTGGCGAAAGAAGTGGCGGTGATACCCCCCGGCGCAGCGCGTCCGTTCCGCAACCGGCAGCGCGGTCAGCCGCAGCCGCAGCCTCAGCCCGAAGGCGCACCCGCCGGCACCGCGCCGGCCAGCCCACAGAACTAGCATGCGAATCCCTGCTCTGCTGCTCCTGCTGCTCGTCTCTTCGGCTGCGCTGCCGGCACAGAATCCCGCAGCCCAGCCCCCGGTGCCTGCTGCCCCTGCTGGCTCTGCGCCTGCCGCCCAGGGTGGCGGCACCATCCACGGAGTGATCAAGGCGGGAACGGTGCCGCTGCCCGGTGTCAGCGTGACCGCGTCCAACAGCCTCACCGGCAAGCGCTACAGCACCACGACCGACATCACCGGCAGCTACACGCTGACCATTCCGCAGAACGGCCGCTACGTTCTGCGCACCGAACTCGCCGCCTTCGCACCGGCCACGAACCAGGTGGTGCTCAGCGCGACCTCGCAGAATCAGACCCTCGACTTCACACTCGAGCTCGCTTCGCGCGTTGCGCAGCAGCAGCAACAGCAGCAGGCGCTCGGAAACCTGCTGGGCGGAGCCGCGCGGCAATACGCCGGCGCCGGAGCGCAAAGCCTCAATCTGACCGGCGCGGCCTCTGACTTGATTCAGGCGGGAGGCGGCGGAGAAGATGCCGGAGCCGCCCTGCCGTCGCTTGCCAACAATTCCGATTTTTCCTCCGGCGAATCGGTGGCCGTCAGCGGCCAAACGGGCACCACGAATCCTCTCGCCGGCGTCGATTTTGGCCGAATGCGCGACAGCGCGGAGCTCAACATGTCCCTGAGCGGCGAATCCGGCATGCCGGGGCCCGGCGGCACGACCATCATGATTGGCCCGGGTGGCGGCGGCGGGGGCGGATTCGGCGGTGGCGGCGGACGCGGGGGTGGCGGCCCGCGCGGCGGCGGCGGTGATATGGGATTCCGCGGCAACTTCCGCAATTTCAAATGGAACCAGCCGCACGGCGCGTTCTTCTGGAACGGCGGCAACGGCGCGCTCAACGCGCGCGATTTTGCGCTGCGCGGTCAGCCCATTGCCCAGCCAGCCTATTCGTCGAATCGCTTCGGCGCGACGGTCATGACGCCGCCTTATATCCCGAAGCTGCTGACGAACGACAGGAACGACATGCTCTTCCTCACGCTCTTCGGCACGCGCACCTCGACGCCGTTCGACCAGTACGCGACGGTGCCCACGGCGGCGGAGCGCGCCGGCGACTTCACCGGCTTAACGACGCCCACCGGCGCGCCGATCACGATTTACGATCCTCACACCGGCAAGCCTTACGCAGCCTGCGCCAGCGGCGCCGACGCGAACAATCCCAATTCGCAATGCATTCCTTCCAGCCAGATTCAAGCGCAGGCGACGGCACTGCTCAATTACATCCCGCTGCCCAACCTGGCAGGCACAACGGAAAACTACCAGCGCCTGACCACCACGCAGCAGAACCAGACGCAGGTCGGCGTACGCATCATGCACAGCTTCGGCAGTGCATCCCAGGGGGCGTCGATCATGCGCATGGCGCGCCAGTTCCTGGGGCAGGGAAATCCCGGCATCACGCAGAGCATGAACGGGAATTTCACGTACCACTCCTCATCGGCGGACGAGCCCAACATTTTCGCGCTCCTTGGCGGCAAGACGCAGACGCATCAGTACTCGCTCCAGGCCGGCTACTCGATCGGCAAGGGGCGGCTGACCAACAACTTCACCGTGTCATGGAACCGGTCGCATTCCCAAGCCAGCAACTTCTTCTCCAACGTGAACAACATTGCCCCGCAGATCGGCCTTAGCGGGCTGCCGGATACGCCGCAGCTCTGGGGGCTGCCTGACGTCCAGCTGAATCAGTTCACCGGCATGAGCGAGACGCAGCCCAGCTTTGAGCTGCAGCAGACGATCGGCGTGGGCGAGTGGAGTTCGTGGATTCACGGCAAGCACAACATCCGCGCCGGCTTCGATTTTCACCGCGTCTACCAGGACATGATCGGTAACACCAACTCCACCGGGAGCTATGTCTTTACCGGACTCTTCACGGCCCAGCCTGGGACCGCCAGCACGACCAGCACCGGCGTGAATGGATTCGCGCGCAGCGGCTCCTCGCTCGCCGACATGCTTCTGGGACTGCCGCAGGAAACGTCGCTGCAGGCCGCGTACCAGGAGGCGCACCTGCGTGAGAACACCTGGGACGGCTACATTCAGGACGACTGGCGCGCCGGCCACAATATGACGATCCTTGCCGGCCTGCGGTACGAATACAGCTCGCCATACTCCGAGGAGAACAACCGCCTGGCGACGCTGGACGTCGGCAACAATTTCACCCAGGTGGCCACCGTCACACCCAACGGTACCGGTCCGTTCACGGGCAGGTTCCCGCGCGATCTCGTCTATCCGGAGAAGTACAATTTCTCGCCGCGCCTGGGTATCGCGCTTCACCCGTGGCGCGAAACGACGATCCGCGGCGGCTACGGCATCAACTACACCGTCGGCCAGTACGTAAAATTCGTGCAGAACTTCGCCTTTGAGCCGCCTTTCGCCGATGTGCAAAGCAATCTCGCGGCCACGCCGGCCGATGAAGCCGGGGTGCTGAGCTGCGCGAGCTTCTGTCTGGCAAACGGATTCCCCGCGCCGCAGACCCTCGGCAATTACGCGGTGAACAAGAATTACCGGCTCCCGTATGTGCAGGTCTGGAACGTAAGCGTCCAGCGCACCATTCCGTGGCAGATCGTGCTCAATGCGGGCTATAGCGGCGCCTACGGATCGCGGCTCGACATCATCGACGCGCCTGGCCGCTTCACCACGATTGGTGCGAACGGCGTTCCCGTTACCACGCTGCCGAACGCCATCTACGATTACGAAGATTCGGTGGCCTTCTCGAAATATAATGCGGGCACGCTCAGCGCGCGCAAGCGCATGAGCGGCGGCATCTCGCTTGGCGCGACCTACACGTATGCGCATGCCATCGACGACGCTACTTCCATTGGCGGAAACGGAGGCAGCGGCAACAGCCTCGTGCAGAATTGGGAGGATATTCGGGCCGAAGAATCCAATTCCACTTTCGACGTCCGTCACAAGGTGAACGGCAGCTTTGTTTACGAACTACCCTTAGGACCTGATACACACCTGCTCACCACCGGATGGTTTGGGCACGCGCTGGCGAACATCAATTTTTCCGGCGATTACAGCTTCGCCACCGGCAAACCGCTGACGCCGCACTACAACGCCACGGTGGAGGACGTTTCGCGCGGCACGACGAACTCGCTGCGTCCCGATCGCGTGCCGGGTATATCGCTCGCGGCCGGCGGCGGCAGGCTGAATAACTGGTTCAACAAATCGGCATTCGCGCCGCCTGCCGGCGTGTATGGTACGGCATCCCGGCTGAGCATCCCTGGTCCAGGGACTGTGTCGTTCGACATGTCGCTCTCGAAGAGCATTCGTTTCGGCGACCGGAAAAACTTCGAGATGCGCGCCACCGCCGAGAACGCCCTGAACACCGTGCAGTACTCCGGTGTGGACACCACGCTCGGGAACGCAACCTATGGCGATGTGATCTCCACCGCGCCCATGCGGCAGTTCACCTTCATGGCGAGGTACCGGTTCTGATGACGAACAAGCCCATCGCCGTACTGCTCTCGGCCGTCCTTGCCGCTGCACCTGCCATGCCGCAAAATCCCGGCCCGGGAGATCAGTCCGCGCAAAACGGCCAGACCATCACGTTCAAGGTCAACAGCGAACTCGTACTCACTAATGTCGTGGTGCGGGACAAGAGAACCGGCGAGCTGGTGAAAGGTCTAACCGAAAAGGATTTCACCATCACCGAAGACGGCAAGCCGCAGCATATCGCCAGCTTCGACTACGAGAACGTCGATGAGGCAGCGCCGCTGGCGGAAGCCACCATCAACGCCAGCGCTCCGAACGGCGTCTTCGGCGCAAAGACAGGCGCAGCGACGCAGGAGCAGCTGCGCAATCACCGGCTCATTGTGATGTTCTTCGACCTCAGCTCCATGCAGCCGGAGGATCTGGAACGGGCGCAGGAAGCGGCGCGAGACTACGTCAACAAGCAGATGCATCCCGCCGACCTGGTGGCGGTCGTCTCGCTGAACTCGACGCTTTCGCTCGACCAGGACTTCACCGCGAGTAAGGACCTGCTGCTGCGCGCCGTCAACAATTATTCCGGGACACAGGGCGCCGGATATGAGCCGGGCGCAACCAGCACCACGAATCAGGTCGAGGATGCCAGCTCCTTCACGCCCGACGAATCCGAATACAACGACCTCAATACCGACCGCGAACTCTACGCCATCGAAGATATTTCCAAGTCCCTCGCCTATCTCAATGAGAAGAAGTCGCTGCTGTACTTTTCGGGTGGAATTCAGCGCGACGGCATCGAGAACCAGGCCTCGCTGCACGCTGCCATCAACGCCGCTGTCCGCGCCAACCTCGCCATCTACTCGGTGGATGCGCGCGGCCTGCAGGCGATCTCGCCGCTGGGCGACGCTTCCACCGGCAGCCTGCGCGGCGTCAGCGCCTTCAACGGCGCGGCTCTGCAGAATAATCTGGACGCCAACTTCAACACCCAGGAAGTGATGGCGACGCTTTCGTCCGACACCGGCGGCAAAGCGTTCTTCGATTCCAATGATTTTTCGCCGGCCTTTGCGCGCATCCAGCACGACACCTCGGCCTATTACGTGCTTGGCTATCACTCGACGGATCCGCGGCGGGACGGCCGCTGGCGGCGCCTCTCCATTAAGGTCGATCGCGGCAACGTAAAGCTGGAGTACCGCCCCGGCTACTACGCGCCGGCCGACTACAAACACGCGACGAAAGACGAGCGCGAGCAGCAGCTGCAGGACGAACTGACCAGCGACTTGCCGGCGACCGACATGGCTGTCTACCTCGAGACGCTCTATTTCCGGCTGGCGCCGAACCGCTTCTATGTGCCGGTGTCGCTCGTCGTGCCTGGCTCGCAGATCCCGTTTGTGAAGGGCGGAGATCGTGACAAGGCAACGCTGGACATCATCGGCCAGGTCCGCGACCCCGCCGGTCACGATATCGGCGATGTGCGCGACACAGTCAAACTTGCTGTCGACGAATCGCAGCAGGTGCGGCAGAAGAACGTGCAGTACACGACCGGCTTTAATCTACCGCTCGGCAAATATCACGTGAAGTTCGTCGTCCGCGAAAATATGACCGGGCGGATGGGCTCGTTTGAGACGGACCTCAACGTACCCGATCTGAAAAAAGTGCCGCTCAAGATGAGTTCCGTCGTGCTCGCCAGCCAGCGCATGCCCGCCGGCAAAAAGCAGGAGAGCCCGCTGGTTCGCGATGGCGAGCAGCTGGTGCCGAACCTGCCGCATGTCTTCCGCCAGGATCAGCACCTCTACCTGCTGTATGAGGTCTACGAGCCTTCGCACGCCGCAGCCGAGAAGAGCGCCTCTGGTAACCCCGGAGAGAAGCCGGGCGTGAAGTCCGGGCCGGCGGTGCGCGTGATGACCAGCATCGAATTTCTGCAGGGCACCGCGAAGGTCTTCGAAACGCCGCTCGTCCAGGCGACGCAGATCAACGAGCCCGATCGCGACGCCGTCGCCTTCCAGTTCGACGTTCCGCTGTCCAGCTTGGAGCCCGGTACCTACATTTGCCAGATCAATGTCATCGACGATGCCGGCGGGGCATTCACTTTCCCGCGCACCGCTCTGCTGATTCGCGCCGCAGCAACACCAGCAACGCCCGCTACCCCGGCCACGACATCCGGCACAGGGAGCGAGTGAGATCTGTGCTCTGAGAGCGGGCCCGCGCTCGCGCTCGCGCGAATCGGTTGCGATTTGCGCTGCCGTCCCGGTCATGGGACGTACCTGTTTTGTACCGTCTTATCCACGGAATTTTTCTCCGCGTCTCTTGCACCGTCTAAATGCACCTGGGATAATCGGTCCAGAAAAGAAGGAGCGGTGCTCCGTCGAGTGAACCGTTACAGCCGCCAGGATGTCCTTCGCATACTGCACATCTCCTCCCGGCAGCTGATTGCCTGGGAGAAGGTGGGACTCATCGCCGCTTCCGGCGATTATGGCTTCCAGGATCTTGTTCAACTCAGAAAGCTGCGCGATCTGCGCGCCATGCGCGTGCCCGCGTCCAGCATCCGCGCCAGCCTGCGCGCCATGAGAGCAGTCTCCGGCATGGCGAACCCGCTGCTTGAGGCCGGAGTTGCGCGGCGCGGTCCGCGTCTCGTGTTCCGCCATTCGGGCGCGACCATGGATCCGATCGCGCAACAATTTGAGCTCGACTTTGAGGCGGGGTCGTCGCGCCTGGCCGCAGTGGATAAGGGCGGCGCCACCCCGATCCAGCGCCAGAACCAGATCACCTCGCTTTTCTTCGAAGCCGTGCGTTGCGAGGAGCAGGGAAAGATTTCCGAGGCCATCGCGCTGTACGAGGAGACGCTGCGCATCAACGAGCATGCGCCGGCCGCGATCAATCTCGGCACCATCCTCTACAACCAGCGTCAGTTCGCCAAAGCCGAGCAGTATTACCGCCGCGCGACCCTGGCCAGTCCCGATTACGCGCTGGCCTACTTCGATCTCGGCAACGCACTCGACGAACTACAGCGCCTGCCCGATGCGATTGAGGCATACCGATCGGCCATTCGGCTGGCGCCCGCGTACGCCGATGCCCACTACAACCTGGCGCTCGCCTATGAGCGCAGCAACGAGCGCCGACGCGCGCTGCGGCACTGGCTGGCCTATGCGCGCCTCGATCCCATCGGCCCGTGGGCTAATCACGCGCGGCTGCAGGCGAAAAAGATTCTCGAGCGCGAGGAGCTGAAGGTGGTGTGGCGCAGCCCCAAACCCAGCCTCGCTCGGCGGTGAAAGCGTCCAGCGAAAAAGCTGTTAGCCGAAAAGCTTTTAGCGAAAACCGTTTAGCGAAAAGCATTTAGCCGAAGAGCTTCGCTAACAGTCTCTGGCTAACAGTCTCTGGCTAACAGTTTCTCGCTATTCCCTGTACCCCATTACTGCGACGGCATTCGGATGTTTGCCCGCCGGCAGTACCGTAAACAGTGACCCGGCGACCTGCTCGCCTTTCGGCTTGTAGCTGACGGTGCGCAGCACGGAGACGTCGCCCGATCCGGTATCGAGCGCCAGAAGCAGGAAGCCGTTCGAGGCCAGCGCCAGCGGGCCTGGCTCTTCGCCGACTTCCACCGTATGGATCAGCAGCCCATCATCGATGGAGTAGGCAGCGATCGTATTCGCCGCTTCGTTGCTCACCCACAGCGTGGAATTATCCGCGCTGACCACGCCGCCCAGCGGATGGTCGCCCATCAGATACGCTCCGCCGACATCGTCATTGCCGGTCGCGATCTCTGATACGGTATCGCCGCCATAATTCGACACGAAAATCTCGCCGCCATCCGGTTTCAGGGCCAGATGCACAGGCGATGGCCCCACATCCAGCAGGGCCAGCAGATGATCCTCGCGCTGCGCCGCCAGCTGCGCCTGGGGGCGCCTGAGCCCGATGGCCATGACATGATTCGTGCCGGTGCACGCGACAAACGCCTGCGACGAATCCGGCAGAATCACCGTGTCAGAAGCCTGCGGACAATCCCCAAAGGCTGCCCGTACCTTCCACTCGTGCACATCCACAATGCTCACGCTGCCGCTGGTGCGGTTCGAAACCACCAGCGTTTGGCCATCGGGAGAGATGCGCGCCTCCGCCGGACCCTCGCCCACACCAATCGCGCCAATTTCGCGCCGCCGGCGCAGATCGACCACCGAAACGTTGTTCGATGCCGCATTCGCGACATACGCGCGATCGGCAGCGGCGTCCACGTCCACCCAGTCCGGCCCGCGACCGACATCCAGCGTTGCCACGACCCGGTTCGTCTTCGCATCGATCACGCTGAGCGATCCACTGCCGCTATTCGTCACGTAGACTTCGTCGCGTTTGGGATTGACGGCGATGCCCGTGGGATTGGCGCCGACCGCAATCGTGGCCGCCGGCTGCATGTTGACCAGGTCCAGCACCGTGACGGAATTGCTGCCGCCATTCGTGATCCAGGCGTACTCGCGATAGTTCCCGGGATACTTGGGAAAGTGCACGCGCCGGCATCCGCCGAACAGCAGAGGAAGGAATGCTGCCATCAGCAGAACGGAGTTGGATATCCCGTGTCTCCAGGGCCTGGAGGCGCGGGAAGGCATGCACATTTGGGAGGAATCTCCTACCGCGTTACCGCCGCCACCGGTTCTGCCACGATGCCCCGGGGAACGGTGCGATGGAGCACCGTTGCAATCTGCGAGCACTCGTCCATCAGCTGTGCGAACTGCTCCGGCAGGATCGACTGCACGCCGTCCGACAACGCCTTTTCCGGCTGGTGATGGACCTCGATGATCAGCCCGTCCGCACCGACGGCGACGGCGGCCCGCGCCATCGGCAGCACCTTGTTCCGTTTCCCTGTGCCGTGGCTGGGATCAACGATGATCGGCAGGTGGCTCAGACGCTGCACGGCGGGCACGATGCTCAGGTCGAGCGTGTTCCGCGTGTGATCGGCGAAGGTACGAACACCGCGCTCGCACAGGATCACTTCGTAGTTGCCCTCGCTCATGATGTACTCGGCGGCCATCAGAAACTCGTCCAGCGTCGCTGCCAGCCCGCGCTTCAGCAGCACCGGCTTGCGCTTGCGTCCCGCCGCCTTGAGCAGCGAGAAGTTCTGCATATTGCGCGCGCCGATCTGGATCACGTCTGCATACTCGGCCACGAGTTCCAGCGCTACGTGGTCGATGGCCTCGGTGACGATTCGCAGCCCAAAGCGGTCGCGGACCTCCGCCATGATCTTCAGCGCCTCTTCGCCTAATCCCTGAAAGGCATAGGGTGAGGTGCGCGGCTTGTACGCGCCGCCGCGGAAGAACTGCGCTCCGGCCAGCGCCACCTGTTCGGCAATCGCAAACGCCTGCTCGCGGGATTCGATCGAGCAGGGCCCGGCAATCATCGCCACCTTCGCGCCCCCGATGGTCGCGTTGGTGCCCGGGAAGCGGATGATGGTGTCGTCTTCCTTGACGTCCCGGCTCACCAGTTTGTACGGCTTGGTGACGCGGATGACCTCCGCGACGCCCGACATCTCCTCGAGATTGCCGCGGTCCACTTCGCCCTGGTTGCCGGTAATCCCAATCGCCGTGCGCTGCGCGCCGGGCAGGGGATGGGCGCGAAAGCCAAGGCTTTCAATGTGTTCGCAGACAGCCTGGATTTCCTGCTCGGTAGCCTGCGCCTTCATCACCACAAGCATGGGTCGGGGGTCCTCGTTTCCGGTCGTATGCCTCAGTTTATTGCATAAGCCGCAGAAAGACGAAGCTTTCCGGGCTGCTCCTGGCCTGCCCCGGCACGCAGGTCATCAACCGTTCGATGGAGGTCCGGCACTCTGCCCATGCCTAAAAATGAAGAAAAATCCGCAGCGGCTCGCAACTTCGCTCTGGGGGGAGGGTCCTATCCAATGAGAGAAGTCCCGGCGGGCTTCTCCACACAGCAACCCTCCTCGGACAACGAGGCCGCTGCACGCAGCGGCGGCCTCGTTGCTTTTTTGTTTAGGGGCTATTTCGCGGGATCGACCAGCGCGCCATAGACCGCGGCATGGCTGCGGTAAAGCAGCTCGTGGTTATCCGAGCCGTGCATTCGCTGGATCATCCCCACGAAGACCACATCGTTCGCTGGATCGACCCAGAACCAGGTTCCCGCCGCCCCATCCCAGAAGAACGTGCCCTTGCCATCCGGCAGCGCCGCAATGCCTGGATCGAAGATCACTGCGCAATTGAAGCCATAGCCGAATCCCGGGCGCATCACGTGTTGTCCGATGCCGAATTGTCCCGTCAGCAGGTTTTCCGGCAGCTTGTTCGTGGTCATCAGGCGCACCGTCGCGGGAGCGAGGATCCTCTGCCCTTCCAGTTCGCCGCCGTTCGCCAGCATCTGCGCGAAGCGGTAGTAGTCCTCAGGCGCTGAGACCAGCCCTCCTCCGCCGGAGGGCATCGTCGGCTGTGTTGAATAGTCCGTGGGAGCCTGACCTGCCGGGCTCAGCGGTGTCAGATGTCCCTCGGCATCCGCCTCATAATTCGTTGCAAAACGGCTGCGCTTCTCCTGCGGAACGTAGAACCCAGCGTCTTTCATATCCAGTGGCTGAAAGATGTGGTCGCGCATGAAGTCCGGCAGGCTCTGTCCCGACAGCTTCTCGACGATGTATCCCTCGATGTCCATCGACGCGCTGTACATCCATCCTTTACCGGGCTGGTAGTTCAGCGGGATTTTTGCCAGCTTGTCGATCATCTCCTGCAGGTTCGCCGCGTGCATCACCTGCTCGTGTTGGTACATCGCGTCGACCACCGTGTGGCCGTTGCCGTAGGAGAATCCGGCCGAATGCGACATCAATTCCTTCATGGTCGGCGCGTGATCCGGATCGACGAGAATCATCTTCCCCTCGCTGTCCACGCCGGCAAACACCTTCAGGTGAGCGAACTCCGGAATGTATCTCGCGATGGGACCCTGCGGCAGCCACTTGCCCTGCTCGTAGAGGATCATCATGGCGACGCCCGTGACGGGCTTGGTCATCGAGTAGTCGCGGAAGATGGTGTCCTTCGTCATCGCTGCGCCGGTCGCCATGTCGCGCGCGCCATAGGTGCGGTAGTCGATGATCCTGCCGTGGCGCGCGAGGATCGTCACCGCCCCCGCAAGCTGTTTCGCATCGATCTCGCCCTGGATGAGCGCATGCAGCCGTTCGAGGCGTTCGCTCGAGAAGCCAACGCTTTCCGGAGTGGCCATCGGCGCCGCCTCGTTCTGCTGCGCCTTATGGTGTGTTCTGTCCTGTGCCTTTTGCGCGGCCGCGCCCTGCCATGCGACTGCCGCGCCCAGGGCGATCGAAACCGCCGCCGCCGTCCAATTCCTCGCGCGAACCCTTCGCATCCGTCCTCCTCGTACGCACACTCCGGTTGCTGCTTTCCGGTTCGCGTCGGTTATACCAGAGCCGGCGCGTTCGTTTAGTGCAGGAGCTTCAGCGACTTCAGGAATTCGGTGCGGCGGCGCTCGCTCGGGCTTCTTGCGGTCACCGAGATCAGCGTCTTTCCGTCGACAATGAAAATTGAGTCGATCATCGCACCCGTCAGTGTCTGTCGCGAGGTGGTGGCGATGGCCAGCACGTCGCGGCCTGTAGTCGAGCGCATGGTGTAGCGCCTGGCACCGACGGTCTGGACGCCCACCGAGGAAAGCTCCGTGCCGGCAGGAATCCAGTTCGCCGATGGATTCAGCGGCTGCTGATAGGTCGTGGCCTCGGCGCTGAAGAACTCCTGCGCGGAGTCATCTTCCAGCGTCCAAAGCGTGCGCGGCAGTCCCTGGTAGTTCTTGCCGGGCTGCTCGACCGGGGTTCGAGGAAATTCGACAGAGAAGCCGTAGTCCTGCGAGACAAGACGATGTCCGCAGCCGCCCAGCAAAGGGAGAAGCACCGCGCACGACAACAGCAAAGGAGTCCTCATGCGGGATGTCCCTCCGCGCCAGGAAGAATTTCGTGGATCGGTGAGCCTCATTTTGCTACTATCCCGCGCAACAGTTCAAGGAGACATTTGGATGCCTGCGAGTTGCTTCCCGCGGAGATCGGCCTGCGCCCGGAACACTGGCGTTGCCACATTGCTCGTCCTGACGGCTGCTCTTGTAATGATCGGAGGCTGCTCGCGCAATGGAGTTCTTTCGCGCTACAACCCTGTGGAGGATGCCAAAAAGCTGCAGGGCACGTGGAGCATTACCCGCGCCATGGAGAACGGCGAAGTCGCGACTGGCGACGCGCGGCTGACGATCGACGGCGATAAATACGTGATGAGCGCGAACGGAGTCGAAGAGACCTCGACGTTTACGCTTGGGACCGGCGGCCCACGCACGATCCGCGTCTTCCATCACGAGAACCCGCTCGCGGGCCAGGGATTTTATGGCGGAACGCTGACCGGGATTTATGAACTGTCGGGCAATCGGTTGCGCATTTGCTTCGACGGGACAGGCCGCGAATACCCGCGGTCGTTCGACGCCCGCCAGGGATCGCACCGCATCATTTTCGAGTTTGTTCGCGATTAGCCAGCTCATTCCCAGCGAGCCGGCTCACGCGGCCTTACCCATCTGCGTTCGCTGTTTGTCTTCGTGCATCTGCCGGCCGGTTCGCAGGAACACGTCGAGATACGCGAGCAGCGCCAGCGCTCCGCCCAGAAGTGTGCAGGCGGCGCGCCGGTGCACCACCGTCGCCGGAGGCAATCCTGAGAGCGACAGCAGGAACACGATGTACGCGGTGAGGCAGGTCGTGAAAAGCGCGTAATTCACCTGCAGCAGGGAAAATGCCCACCACGCGAAGAAGACAATCAGCGCCGCCAGAATGATGGGCGAGGGGCGCAGATGCGCTGCGATCAGTCCGGCGATGCCCGCTCCGGCCAGCGTTCCCGCAACCCGCAGCACGCCGCGCGTCAGCGTCTGGTAAAAATCCTGGCGCACCACCAGCAGCGTGGTCATGGGAATCCAGTAGCCGCTCGCGAAATTCGTGTGCCGGTAGATCTCCGCCGCGGCCATCACCACCAGCGCGATGCGAAACCCGAACACGCACGTCGGGTTCTCGAGCGAGAGGCAGCGCAGCCCGCCCAGATTCAGCCGCCATTCCTCGCTGTCACTCGCGTGCGGCTCCGCCGGTGCGCCGCGTCGCGGGAACCGCATCCACGCCCACGCGATCGCCGTCTGCAGCAGTCCGCCGGCCAGGATAAGCGAGCTGCGGGTGAGAGCGCCCCGTGGGCCGGTATGAAACGCGCTCGCTACCAGCAGGAACACCGCGCACTGCAGCCCCACCCAGCTGGTGCCGCCTTTCATCGCGGT
>DATGJK010000446.1:0-3980 GCA_035295245.1 Acidobacteriaceae bacterium | reverse complement strand
GCGGTGGAGGCGAAGATCCGCTGGTATACCCAGCATCCGGACGCCGTTCCTCCAGGCGGTGAGAGTTATCGAGCGTACGAGCAGCGGGTGCGTGCGGCAGTAGAGCGGTTGAAGGGGGAGCAGGCGGCGGGGGCTCCAGCGCGGGTGGTGGTGACGCATTCGCGGACGCTGGACTTGATCAGAGGCCGGGAAGGTCGGCAGGCAGAGGGTGCAAGGGAGCAGGTTGCCAAGAACGGGACACCGACGGGAGCGATGCTGACTCTCTCCCATGACGGCAAGAACTGGACGGCGATCACGGGAGCTGGCGAAGGGAGGGCATCGGCAGCACTGGCGACCACATCCTTCAGGACGCGCGCCACAGAGATGCCAGGTGTCCTGCGCCAGCAAGATGCGCCATCCGAAGGGAATCCCAATGGCGACGCCACTCCTAAACCGAGGACGGCAGGGGCAAGCAGTGCCGACCTCACTAGATGGGCTTCCATTTATCGTAACGTCGTCGCCAAATACAAACCGCGGTCTGGTACCTTATACGTGAACGAAGAAGGATTGTGGCTGCTACGCATGGTAAAGAGTTACCGTGATCGCAACCCATCTTCTCTCAATGCAACGGGGCTTGTGATCAGTCAAACCGACGCGCGGCTCATGCTCCATGACATCGATATGCTGGCGAGCTCGTTTGACAGCCGCTCGAGAGAGGCCAGGCGACTCGTGGATTTCATGCACCAGTTATGGGAGGCGCATGACAAGGGCCAGGACGGTGTCAAGATCGTCGGCACCGGCATAAGACGCTCCTTCTTGGCCGTCCGGTCAACACATCGACACGAAGAGCTCCATATCCGCCAACGCGTTCTGGCGCGGGAAGGAGGAGGTATCCATCTTGACGGTGAAAGGTTAACTGCATTCAAACAGCACCCGGACTATGAGATCGCACGTCAGAAGCTGATCGAGAAAGGCTATCCGGATAATCCCGTCGAACTAGCCTTCGAGATCCCAGCGCACATAGCTGGCCGTCAATGGGACGAAATAGGACTGTCAGACGAACAGGCGGTATCGCTCATCACGCACTATTTTCGCTTGCTGGATAAGCAACACGGGCCGGGTTCGGCCAATTTCGTCTTTTCTCGTGCCTGCTACGCCATAAGAAAAGCTCTTCGCGAATATGAGAGAGACACGGCAACTGGTCTAGGGGAATCCGACAGCTTCGACCCGCCGCCTGAGTGGGGAGAAGGAGAGGCAGACCACTGACCGCGTTTGTCCGGCTGATCGCGTACCGGCGATCTGTGAACGGATGGGGAGTGGAGATTGTGAGGCTGTAGTGTGCCTCCATGCTTCAATTCTCGCAAGGGACCGCGCTACGGAAGTGGCCGCCCTGGATGCCCAGTTCCTGGAAGGGCTCAGGGCTCACCGGAAGGAAGAATAGAGCTGCCCGCGGTCGGGCTCTGCGCGCAATCAGGAGGAAACGGATGGCCCGCCTAAACATGGTAACGATACGGAAACTGGTCGAAACGAACCAGCCGTCTTCTTCCGTCGTTCGACCGGAGGAAGTATGGCTCATCCCGATGTTGGAGCGCCTTTGCCAGGCATATAGGGAGAAAGGGGAGGACGGGGCTCGGGAACTGATGCACAGCGGAAAGGAGCTGGAATTTGTTCCTCCCCCGTGCATCGCGCTTCCCAGCGACCTGCACTTGCGGGAGGAGCGGGTCAAGCAGGCCGCCCGCGACCTGGAAGGGCTTGAGGCCCTCCTGCGGGGAGAATAGAGTTTGCGGGTAGATCAAAGGTGCTGAAAATATGGCACGGGAACGAGGTACTCCATGGACATGAAAAGAACGCGGCCACAGGCTCAGGGGAACCGGCCGGTTCCACGCATCCCCCCACTGGACGAAGCGACCATCATCGATAACATGGACCGTCTCTACCGGGCCTATCGGGCAAAGGGTGAGCAGGGGGTCCGGGAGTTACTGCAGCGTTGGAAGGCCGAGAAAAAGCAGTCTCATCCCTAGATTCCACACCGCGACGATTCATCGGTAGATAGAACGCCCGCCAGAGGAGGCGTTTCGTTCACCACGCACTCGTTTCGCTCCGGCGAGGAGGCGCGCTGAAGTCTTGTAACGCAATCGAATAGTTGAGGCCGCACCCTGAGCGTAATCGGGGTCCCGCCCGTCTGCATGAGTTCCGCCCTCGGGCTGCACTCAGCAGACGGGCTTTTTGTTGCCTCCTGGCCGGAAGGAAGAGAGCCCAATGTGGTTTGCAGAGCCCTTTGCCAACAGCGATAAATCTCTCGACGAGCAGCATCGCATCGCTCATGAGGAGGCTAGCCGCGCTATCGAGCAGTCCCATCGCGCCCTCGCGCAGAAGGGACTGCCCCTCCGACCTTCCGCACTGCCGACACCGCGTCCGGCGGCGCGGACGGCTCCGGCACCCGAGCAGGCGGCCTATAGGTCTCTCTCGCCTGTGGAGCGGCGATGGGCGAATGACTGGCTGTTCAGCGACAAGACGGTCGGGGCGATCCCGCGCCGGCAGTTCGAGAGTATGAAGACCTCCTCGCCGGCGGAGTGGGAGAGCATCCTCGGGGGGTACAAGCCAGGCAGTGTCGGGCGCAAGGTGCTGACGACGATGGCGAGAGCGTATCAGGCTCCGCACAGCGCCGCGACGTATGCCGGGCGAGCGGCGGGTTCTATCTCGCCCTATATGCCCGCTCGCAAGACGCCGCAGGGGATCGCGGTGCAGGCGCAGCGGGCGCAGGCGAAGGAGGCTGAGCAGCGCAGCAACGCGCTGGCAGAGCAGTACCTGGCGAACATGAGCCGCGAGGCGGCGCCTGGCTTTGGTGCTCCCGATCCAGGCGGCGTGGACTTTCGGCAACTCATGGGGCCGGGTGGCGCGCTGATCAATCAGGCGGCTAACTCTGTCCTCACGCGCCGGCCTTTTGCGCAGTCGGACCCGACGGCAGTGGGAGCGCTGGCCGATCGGTACGCGCGGCAGCCGGGGACATGGGAAGCGCTCGGGGGGATGAACGATGCGCGGGCGGGGTTCTTGCACGGGTTGGGCAGCATGGCCGAGCCGAGCAATGCGCTGCTCGGGGCGTCCTTGCTGGGGATGCCCTCGCGTCTCACGCTGCCCGTGTTCGGGGCTCAGGCGGGGATGCAGGCGGTCGATGAGTTGGGGCGGGGTCGATATGGGGCAGGGATCGGGAATGCGCTGGCGTTTGTGGCTCCGATGGCGGGGCACAGAGCGTTGGGTGGGATGGACGCGGCTGTGACGCGGCGGGTGTTGACACCGATTGTGGAGGGGCGCAAACCGATGCCTCCGGCGCTAGCAAACTATTTGGAGGCGCAGGGTGGGCTGAGGCGCGGGACGTTGGTCACGGCGCCCAGACATGTGCAGCAGCAAGCAGCGCTGCAGGCGTTGGGTTACTCACCGGAGGGCGGTCTGTTCCTGGATCGACAGACGGGGCAGTACTTCACGCTCTATAGTCGCAGGGGCAAGCAGGTGCGCGTGCCCGTTCCACAAGAGCGCGCGGCTGTAGCGAGTGAGCAGGCGACGAGCGCTTCCGGACAGCCTGTCCGCACGACCCCGGTCACAGGTAACGCGAAGGCGCAGATGACACCGCTGCATCCGCCTTATGCGACAAGGGCCGCGCAGACTCCTGGAACGCTGCACGAACAGCAGTCGCGGCGGATATGGAGCCCGTACAACGATGCTCCTCTCAATCCCGACCAGATTCGCCGTCTCTACATGCATACAGATCGTAACCCGTTAGCCAAATACAAGCCGCGATCCGGTACAGTATACGTAGACGACCTCGGGATGTGGCTGCTGCAAAGGCTGAAGGACTATGCCGAGGGCGAAGCGTCGTCTTACAACATGACCGGATTCACCGTCGATCCGGCCGGCATGCAGTTCGTGCTCGCTGATCTTGAGAGATTTGCAGGCAAGTTTAGGAGCGGCTCATCGGATGCCCAACAACTCGGTCAGTTCATGGA
>DATGJK010000445.1:0-2391 GCA_035295245.1 Acidobacteriaceae bacterium | reverse complement strand
TCCTCGACTTCGACAAAGACGGCTGGATGGACATCGCCGTCACCCACGACGGCGCGCCCGGTGTGACGTTGTGGCGCAATGTCGCCGCCCCCGACAACGCCGGCCGCCGTTTCGAACGGATCAACCTGCCACTCTCCGGCGCGCTACGAGGTTGGGGCATTACGCCCGTCGATATAGATAACGACGGGTGGATCGATCTTGCCGTCCTGGTCGAAACCGCCACCGGTCCGCAGCTTCGCGTCCTGCGCAATCGCGGCGACGGCACCTTCGAAGACGTCAGCCACACCCTCGGCCTCGACGCCCTCCAGCTCAAATCTCCTCGCGGACTGATAGCAGCGGATATCAACGGCGACGGTGCAGCCGACCTCCTCGTCACCCAGCTCGACGCATCGCCCATTCTGCTCGCCAACAACGGCGCTAACAAGAATCACTTCGTGCGCCTCGATCTCACCGGCTTCGCCGACAACAAAACCGCCATCGGCGCCAAGATCGAAATCTTCGCCGAAGGCCAGTGGCAAAAGTGGGAGCTCGCCGGCGCCTCCGGCTACCAGACCCAGTCCGCACCGCAAATCCTCATCGGCCTCGGCAAAGCCGAGAGTATCGACCTGCTCCGCATCCTGTGGCCCACCGGCGTGCTCCAGGACGAAATCGATCTGCCCCACACCCAGGTCATCGCCATGAAAGAAGCCGATCGCCGCGGCTCGTCGTGCCCGGTTCTCTTTGCATGGGATGGCCACAAATATCGCCTCGTCACCGATGTCATCGGCGCCGCCGTCGTCGGCCATTGGTTTACTCCTGCCCGTCGCAACATTCCCAACCCTGGCGAGTGGATCAAGGTGGATGGCGATAAGCTCGCTGGCGTCGACGGCAAGCTGAGCCTCCGATTCATCGAGCCGATGGAGGAAGTGAATTACATCGACCAGCTTCGCCTGATCGCCGTCGACCATCCCGAGAACGTAGAAGTCAATCCCGACGAGCGCTTCCTCGATGATCCACCCTTCGCCTCCGGTCGCGTCATCGCCTCTCAGCCCACGCACCTGCCCACGGGCGCCTGGGACGGTTCGGGCCGCGATGTTCTGCAAACCCTCAGCGCCCGCGATCACCAGTTCGCCGGCGGCTTCACACCCTCGCCTTACGATGGCTTCGCAGATCTGCACGCCCTCACCCTCGATTTGGGCCCGCTCGACACGAAGGCTCCGCTCAAGCTCCTCATGACCGGCTACGTCAACTACTTCAGCGCCACGTCGCTCTATGCCGCGTGGCAGGCCGGCATCAAGCCCATCTCGCCTTACGTCGAAGCCCAGCTTCCCAACGGCAGTTGGCAGCGCGTCCCCGGCGACGCCGGATTTCCCGCCGGCCTAGAGCGCACCATTGTCGTCGACCTAACCGGCAAACTGCCCGCAGGCACGCGCCGCATCCGACTGATGTCGAATCTGGAGATCTACTGGGACCAGGTCCTCATCGACAACGCGCCCCGAGGTGCTTCGCGCACGGCAGAAGTTCCTCTGGTTCGCGCGACTGAACACTTCCGCGGATATCCCACGCAAATCGACGGCAAGAGTCCCGGCGATCTCGACTACGACTACGACCGTGTCAGTCTCACCGGCCCCTTTCAGCATCAGCGCGGTAACTACACCCGTTATGGCGACGTCACCACGCTCGTCAACGGCATCGACAATCGCTTCGCCATCTTCGGCAGCGGCGAAGAGATTGCCGCCGACTTCGACGCGGCTCGGCTCCCCACTCTTCCTCCACACTGGAAGCGTGACTACTTCTTCTACGCCAATGGCTACGTCAAAGACATGGACTGGTGGGACGCCTCGCCCTTCACCGTCGCGCAGTTGCCCTTCCACGGCATGTCCGCCTATCCGTATCCGCCATCGGAAGAATATCCGGATGATCCGGACGCTCTGGCTTACCAGCTCAACTGGAACGACCGCTTCGACTCCGGCGACCCGGTCCGCTCCTATCGCTTCAACTACCAGTCACTCCCATCCACTCCGGCGGATGACGGTGCATCCGCACTCCCGTCGAACTAAAAATGAGCGACGTCGTTCTCCGTTCCGCTGCGCAGCAGCTTCAACTGCTGCGCTCCGGCGGCATCTCCATCTCGGAGCTCGCCGAAGCCCACATCGCGCAGATTGCGCGTCTCAATCCGCGTCTCAACGCTTTCGCCGACTTCGATCCCGACCGAGTCCGTGCCGAAGCGCGCCGCCTCGAAGCACAACCGAGCACCAACGCCCCGCTTCACGGTCTGCCCGTCACCGTCAAATCCTCCATCGCCGCAGCCGGGTACAAATGCGAAATCGGCAGCCTCATCAATGAAGGAAATATCCCGCGAGAAGACGCCGTCGTCGTCGCTCGCCTGCGCGCCGCTGGAGCATTGATTCT
>DATGJK010000444.1:0-10185 GCA_035295245.1 Acidobacteriaceae bacterium | reverse complement strand
AAGTTCCGCCGCATCGAGAACGCCGAGGTATGGAATCCCGCCGTGAGCGCGTGGGAAGTATGGGACGGCACAGAACTGGCGGGCCGCTTTTATCTCGATATGCATCCGCGCGAGGGCAAGGACAAGTGGTTCTCGGCGCATCCGCTGGTGCCGGGAATTGCAGGGCGCCAAATTCCCGAGGCCGCGCTGATCTGCAACTTCCCCCAGCCGAAAGAGGGCAATCCCGCGCTGCTGCAGTACACCGACGTGGTCACGTTCTTCCATGAGTTCGGCCACCTGATGCACGCGCTGCTCGGCGGACGCCAGCCGTGGGCCGGCATCAGCGGCATTGCCACGGAAGGTGACTTCGTCGAAGTGCCCTCGCAAATGCTCGAGGAGTTCTTCCGCGATCCGCGCCTGCTCGCCACCTTCGCGCTCCACTTCGAGACGAACGACCCGATCCCCGCCGATCTGGTGCTGCGCATGAACCGCGCCGGAGCGTTTGGCCGCGCGGACTGGGTGCGCACGCAGCTGCTCTACACCACCTACTCGCTCGAGACGCATCGCATCGATCCGGTGCGGCTCGATCCCGACGCGCTGTTTCAGTCGCTCTACGAGCGCTTCCTGCCCTACAAGTGGATCGAAGGCAACCGCATGTACGCGAGCTTCACGCACCTGGTCGGCTACACGTCGAACTACTACACCTATCTCTATGACAAGGTGATCGCGCTGGACTTCTTCAGCCAGTTTCCGCGGCACGCGCTGCTCGATTCGCCGGTGGTCCTCAAGTATCGGCGCGCCGTGCTCGAGCCAGGCGGCTCCATGCCGGGCAAGGAGATCGTGCACCACTTCCTCGGCCGTCCGCAGTCCACAGAAGCCTTCACCGGCTGGATGGGCGAAGAATTTCAGCAGATGAGCGAGGCCTACGGGTAGCTCCGCGCGATGGGCCACGCGTGGCTAACTGGATGCCATCCGGGGACGGCACCGAAAAAATCGTGTCCCAACGTGCCTGGTTTTAGTTACAAAGTAGCCGTGCGCGCGGCCGCTGCGAACTGAATGCAGGAGCACGAAATGAGACCTGGCAAACCATGGAGGCTCGCGTTATGGATCGCGCTGCTTGCCGGGTCTTCGCTGCTCGCAGCCGCGCAGTCCGTCCCGGTAGTCACCGGCGATCCGCGCGTTGACCGGCTGCTCAATGACATGTCCATCGACGACATGCTGGCGCTGATCCACGGCACCCACGAGAATCCAGCGCACTACCAGGGACAGGCCGGCTACCTGCCCGGCGTCCCGCACATGGGTATTCCCGGCCTGCGTTTTGCCGACGGTCCGCCCGGCGTGCTCACCCGTCATCCCTCGCAGGCGGAAACCGCCACCATGGGCGTCGCCGCCACGTTCAGCGCGCAGGATGCCGAGGACAACGGCGTGGTCATCGGCCGCGAGGCGCGCTCGCTCGGCATCGACGTCAGCCTGCAGCCGTTTGTCAACATCGATCGCGATCTCGAGTTCCACCGCGGGTACAACACCTTCGGCGAAGATCCGTACCTCACCAGCGTCATGGGCGCCTCCGAAATCAAAGGCATTCAGGCGCAGCATGTCATGGCCATGGTGAAGCACTACATCGGCTACGATTCGGACGCCACGAACATCTTCATCGACGACCAGACGCTGCACGAGGTCTACCTCGCGCCGTTCGACGCCGCCATGCAGGCTGGCGTCGCCTCGATCATGTGCTCGTACAACCGCATCAACGGCGCGTTCGCCTGCGGTAACAAGGACACGCTCACCACCATCCTGCGCGACCAGCTCGGCTTCAAGGGATTTGTCACCTCGGACTGGGGAGCGGTGCACGCCGTCGACTTCATCAACGCGGGGCTCGACATGGAGATGCCCGGCGAGCACTCCCCCGGCACGCCCCTGTTCATCCCGTCTTTTTTCGACGTGGAGCCTCAAACGCCTCCCGAGCCGCGCAACGGCGGGGAAGGTCCGAATGGAATGTTCGGCGGTCACATTCCTGAAGAACCGGCGCCGCAGCCGCGCGGCGCCAGCGACTTTGGCCTGATCCTCAATCCCGACAAGATGGACAAGGCCTACGCCGATCACAAAGTCACGGAAGACACCATCACGCGCGCTGCGGGGCGGGTGCTCTACGAGATGGTGCGCTTCGGTTATCTCGACGGCCAGCAGAAGCACACCATCACGCGCCACGAGACCGAGGCCAATGCCCACATCATTGAGAAGACCGGCGAAGACGCCGCCGTCCTGCTGAAGAACGATGGCCACGTGCTGCCGCTGCGCGACCTCAGTTCCGTCGTCTTCATCGGTCCCACTGCGACGCAGGTGGACGCCATCGGCATCAATGGCGAGCGCAGTGTTGGACTGCCGGAGCGCCAGGTGGGCCCGGTCGCCGCCATCCGCCGCATGTCAGGCAATGCCAATGTTCCGTTCGCCGTCGCCGATAACATGACCGGGGCGACGATTCCGCCCGAGTTGTTCACCCACAATGGCGAGCCCGGGCTGCTGCGCATCAGCGAAGATCACCAGGATACGGACGAACAAATCGACTTCACGATCAGGAACGGCAATGCTCTGCCGGCGAATTCCGTCGTGACCTGGAAAGGTACGCTGAGGGTGCCCAGTGCCGGCGATTATTGGATCTATCTGCAGGCGCTGGGCACAAACGCCAGCATCTCGCTCGACGGCAAGCCTCTGGCACATACGGGCGCCCTGCAGGGCGGCGTTCATGGCGACATCCTGCAGGCGAATCAGGACAACGCAATCCCAACGCCCGACGGCCTGGACAATGTGCGCCGCGCCGTGAATCTCACCGCCGGTCCGCATGCTCTTGAAGTCTCCACCACGCCGGATACATCGGGCAGCCCGGTACAGGTGCGCCTGAACTGGTATACGCCGCAGCAGCGCCAGGCGGATCACGATGAGGCGATCGCTGCCGCGCGTAAAGCAAAGACCGCGGTGGTCTTCGTGTGGACGCGCCTCCACCCGGTCTTTGGCTTGCCCGGCGATCAGGACAAACTCGTCGAGGAAATCGCCGCCGTCAATCCGAACACGATTGTCGTCCTGAACACCAGCCAGCCGGTCGCGCTGCCGTGGATCGACAAGGTGAAGGCGGTGCTGGAAATGTGGTGGCCGGGCGATGAAGGCGGCTGGTCCACGGCCAACATTCTGCTGGGCCGAACCAGCCCTGCCGGGCGGCTGCCGGTCACGTGGGCCGGGAAGCTCACCGACTATGCCGCCACCGATCCGCGCTTTCCCGAGCGCAGCAAGATGGGCGTCGACGGCAAGACGACCTTCAGCGAAGGCGTGAACGTCGGCTATCGCTGGTTCGACAAGGAGAACGTCGATCCGCTCTTCCCGTTCGGCTTCGGCCTCAGCTACACGACGTTTGCGTATTCCGGTCTGAAAGTGGTGAAAGCTGCCGATGGCGGACTGGACGTCTCGCTGCTGATCCGCAACACCGGCAATGCCGATTCGGACGAGGTGCCGCAGGCGTATCTGAGTGCTCCCGCTCCTGCGCCGTCCGGAGTGCAGTTCCCGATGCGCAAGCTGGTCGCCTTTGACCGTGTCCGCATCTCGGCCGGGCAGAGCGCGAACGTCACGCTGCACGTACTCCCGCGCCAGCTCCAGTACTGGTCGACGAAAGATCAGAAGTGGATAACGCTCTCCGCAGGGCGCACGCTGAGCGTTGGGCCGTCGAGCCGCTCGCTGCCGCTGCACGCCCAGCTGAACTGAAACGTAATCTGGCGGTAGATTGCGGCGGCGGATGTGGCTTCGTCTACGCCCCATTTGACAAGTCGTGTTCATTGAGTATACAGAAATCTACATAGGGTCCCTCTCCGAGCGATCAACACTACCCTTCAGGAGGAACTTCGATGAAAGTCACCAGGCTTTACCGGATCGCCGGCGTTCTGCTCCTTCTCTCCGCCGCCGGCAATACTTATGGAGGCCTCAATTTCTGGCACATTGCGGGAGCGATGCCGCCCGTACACGTGCCATTGGGGCACGCTGGCCTTTCGTATGCTCAGGCCGTGTTCGGGCTTGATCTGATCTGCTCGCTCTGCGTGCTGTTCGCAGCGTATCTGGCCTGGCATCTGGGAACGCTCGCTCGAACAGCTCCTCAGTCGATCGGCGCGATGGGATGGCTCCTCTTCGCCTATCAACTGGTGGGCGTCTCGATCAGTTTCATCTGCCTCTCGGGTCTGGTGCGGATTGTCTTCATGATTCTTGCCGTCTGTCTGGGCTGGGCCGCCTGGCTCACGACAGGATCGCGCGCAGCATCAGCGCCGGGTCATGAAAGAACCCTGGGCTCTCCAGCCTGCTAATCTTTTCCGGCATTAGTCCAGGAGAGTGACCATGCGCTTCAACCGCTCCGTTCCGCCCTGCCCCGTGATTCCCGTCCTCCGTTATCCCGATCCCTCCGCGGCGGCGGAGTGGCTGGGCAAGGCATTCGGTTTCACGGTGCGGCTGCGCATCGCCAATCACCGCATCCAGATGCGCGCCGGCGAAGGCTGCTTCACCATTGCCGAAGGCAACACGACGCCGAATCACTCCTGCAATGTGCAGGTGCGCATCGAAGACGCGCTCGGCCATTGCGAGCACGCCCGGCAGGCCGGAGCCAAAATCCTCACCGAACCCGTGGAGCACAATTATGGCGAGCGCCAGTACAACGCTGAGGATTTCTACGGCCACCGCTGGGATTTCACCGAGACGATTCGCGACGTCGAGCCGGAGAGCTGGGGCGGCACATCCGTGAATCTGTAGCTCAGCCGCTACTTCTTCGTCCAGATCCGCTCAGCGTCGATCACGTGGATGAGCTTGTCGGCGATATTCTGATCATCGCTGAGCGACGGATGCCAGTTGCAAGCACCAAAGGTGAGCCCATCGACGAGGAGAAAGGCGATGCGCTGATCTCCATGCTGCTGCATTTGCTGCACGACCTTGTGCGCTTCGGCTTCGATTTCACCCTCTGCCATATTCGTGGCCCACATGATCAGCAACGCGTGGGGATTTCTGGCGCGCAGATCCTGGAGGAAGCGGAGATACGTGGCTTCGTAATCGGCATGCAACTCGTCCCGGCTCTTCCAGCGTTCCCCGGCGTGGAGAGGCGTCGAGAAGTCATTGGTCCCCAACGCCATCACAATCACCTGCGGCTTCCAGGCGGGATCGCTGGCCTTCTGCTGCTTGTCGAACAGCACATAGGGATACGCCTGCGGGAGCGTGTCGGCCTGAAAGCCGTCGTAATTGCGAACGACCCCGCGCCCGGAGATCGCGTCGATCTGATAGTCGGCGTCGTAATGGCGGGCGATCCGCGGGCCGAATGCCTTCGTGTCGTCGGTATCGGCCCAGACCTGGTCCTGCGTACAGTCGTGCGTGTTGGAGAGGTTTCCATAGCCGACGGTATGCGAGTCGCCGATGAACTCGATCTGTCGGGGCCGCGGCGCAGGGCTGAGCGCTGTCTCTCCGGCAGGAATCGCGAACCCGCCGAAGGTGTTCGGACCGGCCTGGCTCTCCGTCGCCACCAGAACGCTGATCTGGTGCTTGCCCGGGCTTAGGCCGTTGACTTCATAGACGCCCGCCTCGGGCTTCACCAGCGACCCGACTGCTCGCCCGTCGACGACGACGTGCAGGATCTCGTCGCCCTTCACAACGCGAAAAAAGACCTCCGTCCCCTCAAACGCCGCCCGGAAATAGCTCCCCGGCCACTGATACGTATAGTCGAGCCCGCCAAAATGGCTTGCCGATTCCGCCGGCGTGGTCAGCATGCGGCCGTCCGAATACATCGCCAGAGGATGAAGTCCCGGCGACTCCGGAACTTTATGCACCGAGGGTTGCGCCGCGCAGGTGGAGGCGGCCACAAACAGTGCAGGGCCAACGCTGAACAGGAACCACAGGCCGCGTATTTTCCCGAACATTGTATGGACTATATCGCTCCATCGGCCCTGTACCCTAAAGATATGCAACTGGAAATTCCCCCGGGCGACTTCCGGGCGTACCTCTTCGATTGCGACGGCACGGTCGTCGACTCCATGCCGCTGCACTACATTGCCTGGAAAACCGCGCTGGCCGAGTGGGGCTGCGACTACCCTGAGGACCTCTTCTATCAGTGGGGCGGCAAGCCGATCCGGCAGATCATCGCCGACCTCAATGCGATGCAGCGTCTCAACATGCCCGTCGAGCAGGTCGCCCATCGCAAAGAGGGCCTCTACTACGAGTTGCTGCCGAAGCTGACCGCCGTGCCGGAAGTGCTCGAGCAGATCAAGACGCAGCATGGACGCATCCCCTTCGCCATCGTCTCCGGCAGCACGCGCGAGTCGGTGGTGAAGTCGCTGGAGGTCATCCATCTGCTCGACAAGTTCGACGTGCTGGTCTGCGCCGGTGAGTACGAGCGCCCCAAGCCTGCTCCCGACCCGTTTCTGCTGGCCGCCAGGAAACTGAACGTCCCGCCGGAGCAATGCCTCGTCTTCGAGGACACCGACCTCGGCATCGACGCCGCGAACGCCGCGGGCATGCAGTCCATCCGCATCCTGCAGCCGTGGGAGCGCGTGCAGACCGAAGCGACCGCGCGCGGATAAATTCCCATCTCGCCGAACGACAGCAGCAAAAACGAAGGGTGCTTCGTCTGAAGCACCCTCTCTGTTTCGATCTTGCCGCCGTTTAGAAGTGGTAGGCGAGGCCGATCACCGGATTCATGATGTTGTAGTAGACGCCCGTCCGGAAGTCGTTGTTCGGATAGCTGAAGGTCGGCGTGCGCACCACCAGGTTGCGAACCTCAGCGCGAATGTCGAAGCTGGGGCTGATCTCGTAGGCGATTCCGCCCCCGTACATCAGGCCCACCTGCGTGCTGCGGCTGATGTTGAAGGTGTTCGTCTTCGCGTCATCAATCGGCGAGAACATGAGCGCGGCAGGGCCGGCTTCCAGGAACGGATTCCAGTTCCTGAAGTTGAAGGTGTAAACGTAGCCGCCGGAGAGTTCCTGAACGCGGTCGTGGATGTGGTAGTTGCCGGCCGGAAACGTGAAATGCTGTACGTTCTGCGTGTAGCCGTAGTTCAGTTCCAGGCCGCCGTGCAGCGTGATGTCGTACCGGTAGCTGACCAGCGCGCCGTAGCCAGGAGTCGCGTGCAGCTGCACCGCATTTCCGGCGGCAAAGGGTGCGTTGAGCATCGCCCCGCTGATGCTGATGTCCTGGCGGGCTTCCTGCGCAAAAGACGGCGCCGCCAGCAGAGGCAGCAGCAGAACAAGCACGAACAGCGATTTCTTCATTCGGTGGTCAACCTCTATCCAACGCCCTTTGGGACGCCCTGCGGGCAAGTACTTTCCCAGGCTCCGTGAAATTGCAAACATCGAAACAAGCATGAGGGATGTCTACCGTGACATTGTACCTGCCGCGAGCCCTTTCTATCGATTGCCGCCGAAGGAACGGCGCGCACCTCAGGCTTGCTTCCGGTTTCCGCGACCCTCCGCCTGTTCGACGCGGAAGGCGAACGGATGTCCCTTTTCCGCAGCAAGATTTCTCACCACGCTCAGAAAGGCTTCGCCCGCATGCGAGAGGCTCGCCTGATTCCGCTGCACCAGCCACAGGCGCCGCTCGATCTTCAGCTCCGGCACCGCCACCTGCACCAGATCGCCGCGCGCCAGCTCCGGCTGCACCGTTAGGCCGGGCACCAGCGCCACGCCGTTGCCGAGCATGACAAATCGCTTGATGGCTTCCAGGCTGGGCAGCTCCACGCCCATGTTCAGCGGCGTGTCATAGCGCGCGAAGGTCTCAATCACGCGGCGCCGCAGCGGCGAAGCAACAATGTGCGCGACAAAATTTTCCCGTCCCAGCTCGCGAATCGAAACCTGCTCGCGCCTCGCCAGCGGATGTTTCGGGTCGACGACAAACACGACCGTGTCCGTGTACACCACCGTCGATCGCAGCCGCTCGTTGTCAGGACGGAACGACAGAATCCCGAACTCGATCGCGCGTTCCAGCAGCTGATCGGGGATCTGGCTGGCCAGCGACCGCTGCACCGTCACCACGATCTGCGGGTAGGCGCGCCGAAACGCATCCAGCACCGGCAGCAGCCACAGGCACGTGTACTCATTCGCCGTGATCGTGAGCTGTCCGCGCTGCAGCGAGCGCAGTTCCTGCAGCGCCGTCGCCGCCTCGCCTCGCAGCCGGAGCAGACGTTCGGCGTACGTCCGCAGCAGCTCCCCGGCCGCCGTCAGAGTGCCCTCGCGCGAAGTGCGGTCGAAAAGCGGCTCGCCGATTTCCTCCTCGAGCTTGCGGATAGAGTGGCTGATCGCCGGCTGGGTCCGGCGCATACGCACCGCCGCCCGCGAGAATCCCTTCTCTTCGGTAACCGCGAGAAACGTTTCGAGTTCGTGGAGATCCATGGGAGCGCCTGGTGCCTGGAGTCGACATCTGCTGCAAGGCACTGCGCCACAGGCTATCAGTATTAACTACGTTTATGGAACAGCAAAGAATTACAAATTTGCTTTATGGTTTTACCTTTGCGAAACTGCTTCTACGGGGCTCAATCTGCCTCCGGGATCTCTTCATGACCCAGAACCGCATTTATTTCTTCGATACGACCCTTCGGGACGGCGAACAGTCGCCGGGCTGCAGCATGACGATCCATGAAAAGCTGGCCCTGGCGCATTCTTTGGCGGACCTCGGCGTCGACATTCTCGAAGCTGGTTTTGCCATCGCCTCCGACGGCGACTTTGCGGCCATCTCGGCCGTGGCCGAAGCGGTTCGTGGCCCGAAGATCGCCTCGCTGGCCCGGGCCCGCCGCGAAGACATTGAGCGTGCCGCGAAAGCGGTGGAGAAGGCAGCCCGTCCCCGCATCCACGTCTTCCTCGCCAGTTCCGACATTCACCTCCAGTTCAAGCTGAAGATGAGCCGCGACGAGGCTCTGGAGCAGGCCTCGCAGATGGTCGCCCTGGCGCGCAGCTACGTCGACGACGTCGAGTTCTCGCCCGAAGACGCCACGCGCACCGACCGCGACTTCCTTTGTCAGTTCGTGGGAGCGGCGATCAGCGCAGGCGCCACCACCATTAACCTGCCGGACACCGTCGGATACGCCACCCCGGAAGACTACGCCTCTATGTTCCGCACGATTCGCGAGCGCGTGCCCGGAGCCGACCGCGCGATTCTCTCCACCCATTGCCACAACGACCTCGGCCTCGCCGTCGCCAACACGCTGGCGGCTATCCAGGCCGGAGCGCGCCAGGTGGAGTGCACCATCAACGGCATCGGCGAGCGCGCCGGCAATGCCGCTCTCGAGGAGATTGCCTGCGCCCTGCGCGTGCGTGCCGATGCGTATCCCTACGAGCAGGGCCTCAAACTGGATCGGCTGTATCCGGTAAGCCAGCAACTGACCAAAACCATCAGCTTTGGGCCCGCGCCGAACAAGGCCGTTGTCGGGACGAATGCCTTCGCGCACGAGGCCGGCATTCACCAGCACGGCGTGCTGTCGAATCCGCTGACCTACGAGATCATGACGCCGCAGTCGGTCGGCGTGCCGAATAATCGCATGGTGCTGGGCAAGCACTCCGGCCGGCACGCGCTGCGCTCGCGCCTGGTGGCGCTGGGCTATCGGCTCTCGGCGGATGACCTCGAGATCGCATACCGCGCCTTCACCGAACTGGCCGATCGCAAGAAGGCCATTTACGACCAGGACCTCATCAACCTCGTCGCCCATCATCAGCGTCACGAAGACCTGATCTCAAGCGAGGAAACGGCCAGCGCCAAAGCGGCCAGCTAAGAGCCGAAGCCGTCAGTATGTAACCGAGTCAGCCAGCGAAAACCAACAGGGGATTCCATGTCGAAGAAGCTGAAGATTCTCATTGTTGCCGGAGACGGCATCGGCCCTGAAGTCACCGGCGAAGCCGTGCGCATCCTGAAATCCGTGGCCGAGCTGAACGGATTCGACTTTCAGTTCCGCCATGAGCTGATCGGCGGCGTGGCCATCAAAGCGCAGGGAACACCGCTGCCGGCCACCACCCTCAATGCCGCTCTCGAAAGCGATGCTGTGCTGCTGGGCGCCGTCGGCGGCAACGAATTTAACGCGCTGCCGCCGAGCCAGCGCCCCGAGGCAGGCCTGCTCCAGCTGCGCAACGCCCTGGGCGGATTCGCGAATCTGCGGCCCTCGTTCGCCTGGCCGGGACTCTCAGCCAACTCGCCGCTGCGCCCGGAAGTGGTCG
>DATGJK010000443.1:0-2374 GCA_035295245.1 Acidobacteriaceae bacterium | reverse complement strand
AAAAGCTGGCGCGGGCGCAGGGCGCGACGATGATCGCCGGAGTGGACGAAGTGGGGCGCGGCGCCCTGTTCGGTCCGGTGGTCGCAGCGGCGGTGATTCTGCCGGCGGACACGCGGATTCGCGGGCTGCGCGACTCGAAGCAACTGCTGCAGGAAGACCGCGAGCGCCTGGCCGATGTGGTGAAGGCGCGGGCGATTGCGGTGGCCGTCGAGGAAGTGGACGCGGAGACGATTGATCGCGTGAACATCTACCAGGCGTCGCGCATGGCGATGACGTCGGCGGTGACGCAGCTCGATCCGCAACCCGATCATCTGCTGATCGACGCGCTTCGTCTGGATCTGCCGCACCGGCAGACGAGCCTGATCTATGGGGACTCGTTGAGCATCTCGATCGCGGCGGCTTCGGTGGTGGCCAAGGTCTACCGCGACGCGCGCATGCGGGAGCTGGACGCGCAGTATCCCGGGTACGGATTGGCGGCGCACAAGGGATACGCGACGCCGGAGCACCGCGAGGCGCTGCGGAATCTCGGGCCGTCGGTCCTGCATCGAAAGAGCTTTGCTCCTGTGGCGCAGATTGATTTGCCCTGGGATGAAATCGAGGACGAAGACCTGGCGTGTCCCGCCGACTCCTCTGTGTAACGGCACATCCTGACGACGAAAGCGGCGCCTTCGGCGGCGCGCTGATGCTGGCCGCGCAGGCAGGCGCGGAGACGACTGTTCTTTGTTTCACCGACGGGCAGGCAGCGCATTTCCGCGGAACGGCGGCGGGCGATCAGGAACTGGGCGCGCTGCGGCGCAGAGAAATGGCCGCGGCGTGCGGCGTGCTGGGGGTGACGCGCTGTGAAGTGCTGCACTTTCCGGACGGCGAGCTGTACCAATCCGATTTTCAGCAGATGGTCAGTACCGCCGTGGAGCGGATGCGCACGCTGCGTCCTCATGTGGTGCTGACCTTTGGAGGGGATGGCGGTGTGAATCTGCACCGCGATCATGCTGTGGTTTCAGCGGTGGCGACGATGGCGTTTCACTGGGCGGGCCGGGCGGAGATGTTTCCGGGCGAATTGTCCCCGTGGTCGCCGCAGAAGCTCTATTACGTGAGCACGCCGTTTGTGTCGGTGCGCGACCGGCCGGAGCTGACCGCCACGGCTGCCACCACTCCATGGTCTCTCAGCATCGAGCTTGGCGATCTGGCGGATCGCAAGCTGGAGGCTTTCCGCAAACATACTTCGCAGCAGGGCGTGCTGCAGCGCGTCGGGGAGCATGTGCGGAAAGCAATGCAGGTCGAGCGTTATCTGCTGGTTGCACGGCGTGGCGTCAATTCGGTGACGGTGGATACAGCCATGTTTGCGGGGGTCAGTGAGGATAGGAGTGAGTGATCAGCGATCGCGTCCGCAATCCGCTGCATGCAGAGGAACCTCCCATGGCCGAGCCCGTCATCCGCACTAAGCTGTATGGCTTTACGCTTCTGAATCATCCACGCCTGAATAAGGGGACGGCGTTCACGGAGGAGGAGCGTGATGCGTTCGACCTGCATGGCCTGCTGCCTCCGCATGTGGGGACGCTGGAGGAGCAGGTGTGGCGGCGGAAGCGCGTTTTCGATTCTCTGCCCAGCGCATTCGACAAGTACAGCTTCATGCGCGATCTGCAGGACATCAATGAGACCCTGTTCTATGCGCTGGTGACGACGTACATCCGCGAGATGATGCCGATTGTCTACACGCCGACGGTGGGCGAGGGGTGCCAGCGGTTCAGCGAGGTATGGCGCAAGCCGCGCGGGCTGTTCCTGAGCTATCCCAACCGCAGCCGGATCGAGCAGATCCTGAATCACAAGCGCTACGACAACGTGAAGTGCATTGTGGTCAGCGATGGAGAGCGGATTTTGGGGCTCGGCGATCAGGGTGCGGGCGGCATGGGTATTCCCATCGGAAAGATGGCGCTGTACACGGCGCTGGGCGGCATCCACCACGAGAACTGCCTGCCGGTACTGCTCGACGTGGGTACGGATAACGAGGAGCGGCTTGCGAATCCGATCTATATCGGGTGGCGTCACCATCGGGTGCGCGGGCAGGAATACGACGAGTTCATCGAGGCGTTCGTATCGGCGGTGGAGAAGCGCTGGCCGCACGTGCTGCTGCAGTGGGAAGACTTCGCGGGATCGAACGCAGCGCGCCTGCTGAAGAGATACCGCGACCGGCTCTGCACGTTCAACGATGATATTCAGGGAACGGCGGCTGTGGTGCTGGCGACATTGCTGGCGGCGACGAAGTCCGCTGGGGTACAGCTGAAGGATCAGCGCGTCGGGATTCTGGGATTCGGGTCGGCAGGTATCGGCATTGCGAATCTTCTGGTGGCGGCGCTACGGGATGAAGGCCTGAGCG
>DATGJK010000442.1:0-9285 GCA_035295245.1 Acidobacteriaceae bacterium | reverse complement strand
CCTTGATGCAGGGCTTGTCGGACGGATACTTCATCATCTCGTACACGGTCGGGCATTATCTTGCGTCGCAGAAGCCAGGCAAGGTGGACGCGTCGCATCCGGCGGTGCAGGAGACGCTGAAGTGCACAGAGGCCACGATCAACAAGCTGCTTTCGATCAAGGGCAAGCGGACGGTCGATTCGTTCCATCGCGAGCTGGGCAAGATCCTGTGGGATGACTGCGGCATGTCGCGGAACGCGGGCGGCCTTGAAGACGCCATCGGCAGGATTCGGGCGCTGCGCGAGGAGTACTGGCAGAACGTGACGGTGCCGGGGTCGGGCGACGACCTGAACCAGAGCCTGGAGAAGGCCGGCCGGGTCGCGGACTTCATGGAGCTGGGCGAGCTGATGTGCATCGATGCGCTGGAGCGGAATGAGTCGTGCGGCGGGCACTTCCGCGAGGAGTACCAGACGCCGGATGGCGAGGCGCAGCGCGATGACGAGCACTACAGCTACGTGGCGGCGTGGGGCTACACCGGGCCGGGCTCTCCGCCGGAGCTGATCAAAGAGCCGCTGGAGTTTGCCTATGTTCATCCCAGCCAGAGGAGCTACAAGTAATGAGACTCAAGTTGACCGTCTGGCGGCAGAAGAACCCGGCAACCAGGGGTAAGTTCGTCAGCTACGACGTGAACGACGTGAACCCGGAGATGTCGATGCTCGAGTGTCTCGACGTGCTGAACGAGACGCTGATCGAGCGCGGCGAGGAGCCCATTGCTTTCGAGCACGACTGCCGCGAGGGCATCTGCGGCTCGTGCGGGTTCATGATCAACGGCATTGCCCATGGGCCGCAGCCGGCGACCACCGTCTGCCAGCTGACCATGCGGCACTTCAAGGACGGCGATGAGCTGGTGCTGGAGCCGTGGCGTTCGGTGGCCTTCCCCTTCATCAAGGACCTGGCGGTGGACCGGCGGTCGCTGGACCGGATCATCGAGTCGGGCGGATACATCTCCGTGTCGACCGGCAATGCTCCGGATGGCAATGCCATTCCGGTGGGCAAGGAAGATGCGGACCGCGCCATGGACGCGGCGGCCTGCATCGGCTGTGGGGCGTGCGTGGCGGCGTGTCCCAACGGCTCGGCGGCGCTGTTCACCGGGGCGAAGATCGCTCACCTCGGAGTCCTGCCGCAGGGCCAGCCGGAGCGGAACCGACGGGCCGTACGCATGGTGAGCCAGGCCTATGCCGAGGGATTCGGCAGCTGCACCAACATCGGCGAGTGTACCGGCGTCTGCCCGAAGGAAATCCAGCTGGAGGTGATCGCAGCCATGAACCGCGACTACCTGGCCGGATACTGGAAGGAACGCAAAGAGATCGCCGAGCCGATAGCTCCTGTGAGGGAGTGGGAGTTCGAGCGGAAGTAGGTCAGTTGTCAGTTATCAGTGATCAGTTGTCAGCCGTTGCCGTGGGCTGACCATCACACTCGCTTCCTCCTGGACCGACATGCTTTTTTCTTTTTTTGCGATCACCCGTCTGTATGCATTTGATTTCATGAGATGTGACGGGTGGTGATCCGCTGGGAAGCATTTGAAAACAAAGTGAGTGACTTTGCCTGCAAATGCACAGCGCTTCCGATGATATCCATTGTTTTGTCGACCATCCCTTCGCAAGGATTTGATTCGCCACGGTGTGACGGTTTTTCATCCCCAGGGAACGATTTGAAAACACAGTGAATGACTCTGGATGCCAATCGATAGCGCTTCCGAGGATGTGGACAGAGCACGCGTGCCAATAGAAAAGCCTCGCGTGCAGGCGAGGCTTTTTTCTTTCTCCCTATTTTTAGGATACCGGGTTGAGGGGAGAAATCGCGCAGGTTTCCTGGCGTGGAAGAGTCCTGGAATGTGGGAGGACACGAAAGTAAGGATTGACAGAACGCCGCAGCATACGCGACCGCGATACTTCAAACAGCCGGCTTTATGTCAAATACGAGATGGCGGGCAAAGAACGGCAGGACTTCTGTAATGATCCTGCCCTGGGTTCCCCAGTACGATTCCCCCCACGCACCGTTGTACTCCTCCGCCTCATGGACGACGCCAAACTCGTTGAGCTTACGCGTGAAGGACTGATTGGCATAGACGTGGTCAAAATTGGAGTCACTGCGGTTCCAGTCAAACTTTAGACCGCGCAATGACCGCAGGTTATCCGCATAACGCGGAATCATTGTCTCCAGGTAGAAGTTATTGCGGAACCGCTCCATGAGTTGTGCATCAATCATCAACTGATCGCCTGCCTGACGCGCCAGCAGATCGATGAACAGAGGCGGATGGTCGGGATTGGGCAAATGAGCCTGGAACATGGTGGTGAAGATCTGCGTCCTGGCATCCTTTTTCACATCGTCCGCTGATTTAGCGTTCGCCAGGATGTCCCAGTTCGGTATGGCTGCGCTGACGCTGACACCCGTGCCAGTCCCCACTGGGTGCATCGCATAAACTGCGCCAAAAACATCCGGATGCCGCATACCGAAGCGGATGGCTCCGTATCCGCCGATGAAGATTCCGGCGATACCTCGTGAGTTTCGGTTCGATATGGTTTTGAAGTTCGCATCGATATAGGGCACCAGTTCCCGGACCATGAAATCTTCCCAGTTGCCGGTCGCTGGAGAGTTGACGTACCAGGAGCTTCCAAGCGGGGTGTTCATGTCGACCGCAACGAGAATGAATTTGCCGATCACACCATCCGCAATGGCGCGATCAAAGAGGCCGTTAGCATTTCTGTGATCGAAGTCGAAACGATAGCTCCCTTCAAAGGGATTGGGAAGGAAGTAGATGACTGGATATCCGCGCGAGGACGCGTCGTACCCGGGCGGCAAATAGATCGCCATTTTTCGCAGGGGGCTAATGCCGAGTTTGTTTCCGGCGAAGTTTGTGGATGTGATTTGCCGATCCAACACCTGACCCTGCGCGGGTTGTGCCAATGCAGGCCTGAAGGCGATGGAGAGAAGGGCACTCGCTGCCAGAAGCCATTTCACAGGATTGTCCCCTCCTTCTCGGGAGCCGGCTTGACGGCGCCGGGCCGAACCACCAGATACCACGCTGGCCCAACCAGCACCCAATTAAGAATCCAGACGTTACCGCAAGCGGCCAGAACAGCGAGGGAGATTGTAGCTGCGACTGCCAGAGTGACGGCCCATCGGCGTGTGATTGCGCCGGTACGTCTGCTGAAGCGAATCCCTGCTATCGCAGGAGGCAGAAAGAGGAACAGGCAAAGGCGTGGCAACGACTGGTGATGGAATCTCAGCAAACAAAACAAGCACGGCAGAAAACAACAGACCGCGCTGACCACAAAAGTTCGGCGTGAGAGCGAGTCAACCGTGAAGCCGATCGTCCATGAGCAAATCAGCAGCACGAATATTTGAGAGAGAGCCGTCACGGCTTCCGCCGGCGCAGCCGGGGAGTAGCTCCAGCCTGCGCCCGGCAGGAAGTGATCTCGAAGCTCGCTACTGATAGCGAAGGAGAACCCCATCAGCATCAAGCTGCAGTGGAACGCCAGTCCGGGAGCCGCCAGCCAGGGCTGCAGGCTCTTCCATAGCTGCAACTGCCGCCGGACGAGCAGCTCCCCTATCTCGCAGACGGATCGCCACGCGCTTGTTTGCGTCTCGATAAGGTCGCCGAGGACGGCCTCGCGTTCCGCGGGAGCGAGTTGCAGAGCCAGGGCCTCTACGAGTCTCCACCCGATATTCGTCATCCGGCGTCCTCCGTCTGTTCTGCCCACGGCGCCTGGTCGCTGATGCGGATAATCGCGTCGTAGAAACTTCTCGCGGCCGCTTTGCCGGCAGACGTCACACGGACCATCCTTCTCGATCGGCCCCCTCGCTGAGGAGTCCCCTCCGCCATCCAGGTCCGCACCAATCCTTTGGCCTCGAGCCGATCGAGCGTTGTGTACAGCGCGCCGATTGAACACGCTCGGCCGGTTGCCTGCATAATCGCTTCACGCATCGCGGCGCCGTAGGCGTTCTCTCCAAGAGTGGCCGCCGCTGTGATCAGCAGGTATTCAAATTCGCCAAGCATCATTAGAACTACATTGTGATGGTAATCGCGCTTCCTGTCAATGACAGATTTGCGTTGAGCGTGATGACTCTCGTTAAAGGGCGGTGCTGCTACAGTCCGCGTACCGGTTTTTTTGCCAATGCGATCTGTTCCCGTTTCCTATAGACCAAAGATCGCGCTCATATTCGCGAAATACTGTTCGCCATCCATGCCCGCCAGCATGGTAGCCCACGCCTTCGCGTCTTCGCCGACCAGATACCGCAGCCGCTCGTTGCCATCGGTTGCCGCCTGATAGATCGTCTCTGCGGCTACGTGGACTTCCGTGCCATGCTTCCATAGCTCTTCCATTGCCGCACCGAACTTCTGCATCAACGCCTGGTAATCCGCCAGCGACGCGTCATTGTTAAACTCCATCGCATTCGCAAAGTTCGTATAAATAATCCCCGGCTCAATCAGTTTCACCCGCACGCCGATCTCGCGCAGCTCAAACCGCAGCGCCTCGGAGATCCCTTCCACAGCGAACTTGGTGCCGTTGTACATCGTACCCAGCGGATAGGTCATCTTCCCGGCTATCGAGCCTACATTCACGACTACACCCGATCGCCTCTTTCGCATCCCGGGGACCACGGCGCGCGTCGTCGCCAATAGGCCCACGACGTTCGTTTCGAACTGTTTGCGGATACTCTCCACCGACGTTGCTTCCAGTAACCCGTACAGCCCAAAACCGGCATTGTTGACCAGCACATCAATCGCCCCGAACCGCTCCTCAGCCTGCTTCACCGCTGCGGCAATCGAATCCTCGTTCGTCACATCGAGGGCAGTCACCAGAACGTTCTTTTTTTCCGCCAAGGCACCCGCCGCCTGAGGCGACCGCATCGTCGCCACCACATTCCACCCTGTTTCTGCAAACAACTCCGCCGCAGCCCGCCCGATTCCCGCCGAACAACCCGTAATCAAAACTGCCTGCGCCATAGCAAAGCCTCGTTTCTGTTTTGTAATTGTGTTCAACACTCTATCTCACACTGGACGGTGCCGCCGATCCCATCGGTTTGGCCGTCAATCGCGTCGTGTGCTTAGCCCCGGCTGCGTCGATGAATCTGGTGCGGCGTTCTGTTGTTACAATCCGCGTACCGGATGTTTCCGATCCAGATGAAGACTTTGCGTGGTGCTCTGCTGGTGCTTGCGGCTGCGATGCCGCCCGCTCTTGTCGCTCAATCTCACCCTGGTCATCGACCTGTGACTCATCGAACTGCTTCTGCCAGTCCTGCTTCTGCGAATCCAGCGGCCGTGCATGCGTCGGCCATCGTCATCGACACGCATGCGGACACGACGCAGCGGATGCTCGACGAAAACTACGACCTGACCGAGCCGCTGAACGGCGGGTATCTGAACTTTGCGGCGGCGAAGGAAGGCAATCTGGGCGCGGAGTTCTTCTCCATTTGGGTGGAGCCGACGCTCTACAAGGGCGAGTATGCGCGGCGCACGCTGGACCTGATCGACGCGGTGCAGCGGCAGGCGGCGAAGCATCCGGACAAGATGATGATGGCGTATTCGCCGGAGGATATCGAGCGGGCACACCGCGAGCACAAGCTGGCGGCGCTGATGGGCATCGAGGGCGGGCACTCCATTGAGGATTCGCTGGGATTGCTGCGTGACTATTACCGGCTGGGCGTGCGGTACATGACACTGACGTGGTCGAACTCGAATGACTGGGCCGATTCGTCGGGGGACATCAACGACGCGAACGTGAAGCACACGCAGGACGGGCTGACGGATTTCGGCAAAGACGTAGTGTACGAGATGAACCGGCTGGGGATGATGGTGGATATCTCGCACGTGGCGGACAAGACGTTTTACCGGGCGGTGATCACGTCGCGGGCGCCGGTGTTCGCGTCGCACTCGTCGGCGCGGGCTTTGACGGATGCTCCGCGAAACATGACGGACGACATGCTGCGGGCAGTGGCGCGGAGCGGAGGTCCGAACAGCAAGGGCGGCGTGGTGATGGTGAACTTCTACTCGGCGTTCATCAGCGATGCGTGGCGGAAGGCGTGGGAGGCGCAGGGTCCGGAGCGGAAGGCCGCGGAAGACAAGCAGATTGCGGACTGGAAGGCGGAGGGCAAGACGGTCACGTACGCGATGACGGACGATCTGGACCGGCAGTGGGCGGCTAAGATTCCGCGTCCGCCGCTGAGTTTGCTGATCGACCACATCGATCACGTGGCGAAGGTGGCGGGGATCGATCACGTGGGGCTGGGGTCGGACTTTGATGGGATTCCGTCATCGCCGGAGGGTATGGATTCGGCGGCCGATCTGCCGAAGATAACGGCGGCGCTGATGGCGCGGGGGTATTCGGCGGAGGATTGCAGGAAGATTCTGGGGGAGAATTTCTTGCGGTTCTTCCGGGAGGTGCAGGCGACGGCGAAGCAGCTGCAGGCGGAGGGGGCGGAGCGGCCGGAGATTGGGAATCAGCAGCCGTACAGGAAGTGAGCCGGGGCGTTTGCGGGCACGGCTGCAGGAGATTCATCCCTCAGGGGCTAAAGCCCGGACGTATTTGCAGACAGATACGGCACGGCTGAAGCCGTGCCCTTTCAAGGCAGCGCTTAGTTTTCTTTAGTTGCCGAATCGGGTTTCGGCGGTGCTGGCGGCGGCGAGCTGCTGCATGGTTTCACGCAGGTAGCGGTGGGGGTTCACAGGCGCGTTGTGGATGCGGACCTCGTAGTGGAGGTGCGGGCCGGTGGCGCGTCCGCTCATGCCTACGTAGCCGATGACCTGTCCCTGATTGACCTGCTGACCGACGGTGACGGCGAAACCGGAGAGATGACCGTAGAGGGTCTGGATACCGTTGCCGTGGTCGAGGAGGATCTCGCGGCCGTAGCCGGACTCCATGCCGGCGCTGACGACCATGCCATCGGCAGTGGCGCGCACGGGCGTTCCGAACAGAGCAGAGATGTCAACGCCGGAGTGGAAGGCGCCTTCGCCGTTGAATGGATCTTCACGCTGGCCGAAGGAGCTGGTAATGGGTCCGGTGACCGGCCAGAGGGTGGGCGCGCCGGCGATGCTCGCCCAGTCGGTGATGGTGGCGGGATTCACGCCGGTATTGAAGCCGTGGAAGTGTCCGGAGAGGGCGCTGGTGCGGAGGAAGCTGAACTGATTCAGCGACTGCGCATAGGCCTGCTGGGTGAACGGGCCGGCATCGCTGTCGGTGCCGGTGGCGGCCACGGATGCCGTGGCTGCTTTGGCGAGGCGATTCTGGCGGAGTCCGTAGAGGGCCGTCACTTCGCTGGCGAGCGAGCCGAGCGAGGCAGCCTGGACGTCCTTCTCGTGGGCGACGAGCTGGAGCTGCTGATAATCGCGACGCAGGGCCTCGCGCTGCGAGCGCACCTGGTTGAAGCTGGCGGTCTTGAGGAGCATGCGCGTGTAGGAGCCAGCCATGCCGGTAAGAGTGAAGGCGCCAACCACAGCGGCAGCCAGGAAGACACCGGCGTAGTGAAGGGGGATAGGGATCTTGCGGAGAGGTCCGTCCTTCTCACGTGCAACAAAAATGATGTAGTAACGGCTTCGCAAAATGCAGCTGTCTCCGGGGGGTACTCCCTAAGGTAAAGCGTGAACTGTAAGGCCAGCGGATTTCCAGGGTGATCGAACGGTACCAACGGTACCATCGCTGGTCAATCGTACTTTGGGGGCCTGAACTTCCGTAACCACCCGCATGGAGGTTTGAGAGCCTGCCTTCATGATACACAGACGAGCTTTGCGGACGGAGAGTTGGCAGGGACGGAGAGCAAAGAAATGCTGGATGGATGCAACCCCAAATGCGGTGTTCACCATCGCGGAGCCTGCTGAAACAGCAGGGGCTTGCGGACGGAACTCGCAGAGAATGGTATGCTTGCGGTTTCGTGCGTAAGCGACCATGCGACTGAACGGTCCTCTGATTAAAAGCACACTGGTGGGGGCGCTGGGCGGACTGCTGTTTGGGTTCGACACGGCGGTGATTGCCGGCACCACGCACCAGCTGACGGAAGTGTTTCACCTGAGCGCAGGCGCGCTGGGGCTGACGGTTTCGATTGCCTTGTGGGGAACGGTGGCGGGGGCGATCGGCTCGGGGCCGCTGGGGCAGAAGATCGGGGGGCGCGAGGCGCTGCGCATCATGGCGGTGCTTTACCTGATCTCCTCGCTGGGGTGCGCGCTGGCGTGGAACTGGCCGTCGCTGCTGGCGTTCCGGTTGATCGGCGGGCTGGGGATCGGCGGGTCGTCGGTGCTGGGTCCGGTGTATCTGGCGGAGCTGGCGCCGGCACGGCTGCGCGGACGGCTTGTCGGGCTGTTCCAGATCAATATTGTCGCGGGCATTTTGCTGGCGTATGCGTCGAACTATGCCGTCGCCAGCACGATCGGCGGCGCGACTGCATGGCGGTGGCAGTTTGGCGTGGCGACGATTCCGGCGGCATTGTTTGCCCTGTTCCTCTTTGGGATTCCGCAAAGCTCGCGGTGGCTGGTGACGCAGAAGCGGATCGAGGAGGCGCGCCAGGTGCTGCAGCTGATGGGCACACCGGATACCGAAGCCGAGTTGAAGGAGATCGTCGACTCGATTCATCTGGAGCGGGCGCAGAAGACGGAACACCTGTTCCAGCGGAAGTACCGGCTGCCGATTTTCCTGGCGGTGACGATCGGGATGTTCAATCAGCTGTCGGGGATCAACGCGATTCTGTACTACGCGAACGATATTTTCGCAGCGGGCGGGTTCAGCAGCCTTTCGGCGGATAAGCAGGCGGTGCTGCTGGGGGCGATGAACTTCTGCGCGACGATCCTGGCGATGTCGGTGATCGACAAGCTGGGGCGGAAGAGCCTGCTGCTGATCGGGTCGGTGGGGACGGCGCTGTGCCTGGCGGGAGTGGCGACCATCTTTCACTCGCATGCGGGGCAGGCGTATCTGGTGTGGCTGCTGGTGGGATTCATCTTCTTCTTCTCGATCTCGCAGGGCGCGGTGATCTGGGTGTACATCAGCGAGGTCTTCCCGACGCGGGTGCGATCGAAGGGGCAGAGCCTGGGCAGCAGCTCGCACTGGATCATGAACGCGATCATCTCGGGGTTCTTCCCGTGGGTGGCGAAGCATTCGGCGGCGGCGCCGTTCATGGTGTTCTCGGGGATGATGGTGCTGCAGTTCTTTGTGGTGCTGATGATCTATCCGGAGACGCGGGGCGTGACGCTGGAGCAGCTGCAGCATAAGCTGGGGATTGACTGAGAAGCAGGGTTTAGGGGATAGGGTTTAGGGG
>DATGJK010000441.1:0-5687 GCA_035295245.1 Acidobacteriaceae bacterium | reverse complement strand
CGGCCAGCAGCGCGAACATCAGCACCGCGAACCAGTCGTGGTAGATGGCCGTGTGCCGGAACTGGACGGGGTTCGACCGTTCCGCCACCGACTCCCACAGCTTCATGCCGACGCCCATCAGCCCGACGATGCCGCCGGCGGCGATCAGGCCGCTGGCGTAGAGAGATCCGGGGCTGATTTCGCTCTCCGTCTCGCCGCCTTCGCCGGAGCGGGCAGTGGCGCGGTCGACCATCCAGCGCACCATGCCGCCGACAAAGATAGCCAGCGTCGTTGCGATCGAAAGGTAGGACCCGACCGCGAAGGTCAGCGAGCGCACGCCCATCAGCTCAATGGCAATCACAAGGAAGACGCCAAGCAGCACCAGACCCCAGGGGAGCTTCTGGCTCAGGATGCCGTTGATCACCGTGGCCATGAGGCGGGCCTGCGGGGCGGCGGCCTTCTCGCTGCCGATGCCCTGAATCCACTGCACCTCGATGGTATGGGTCTGAGGATTGTAGAGGTATTTGCCGTCGGCGAGTTCGTGGGAGCCGAGGGCGTTCAGCAATATATATTGGCTGCCCTGTCGCCGCTCGTTGGCGCGGTCGCCATGCGCGATCAGGAACTCCTTGCGGGTGAAGGTCCCCTGGTTCTGCACGCCGTCATGCGGAGCCGAAATGTCCCACGTCTTGTCCATCGAGTGGAACTCCTCGAAGCCGCGGTTCATGGCGTTCAGCGTGACCCCGACGGCGAAAGTCGAGACGCAGACGCCGATCATCAGCGCGAGTTGCTGCTTCCAGGGCGTGGCTCCGACCAGGAATCCCGTCTTCAGGTCCTGCGAAGTGTCGCCGGCATTGGCCGAGGCGATGCAGACCACTCCGCCGACCGTGATCGCCAGCGCTCCGTAGGCGGGAGCGGTCCAGCCTTTGACGAGGAAGACGGCCGCCGTGGCCATCAGGGTGGCGATGGTCATGCCGCTGATCGGATTGGCGGAGCTGCCGATCAGGCCAACGATGCGCGACGAGACAGTAACAAAGAGGAATCCGAAGACGACGATGAGGAGCGACGCGGCGAGGTTCGCCAGGATGCCGGTCTGCGCGCCCGGCACCGGCTTGAAGGTGAGGAAGATCCACATCAGCACGACCAGCGCCACGCTGCCGCCGATGACCACGGACATCGGCAGGTCGCGGTCGGTGCGCGCGTTGCTCGCCTCGGCGGCGCTGCCCTTGCGCAGATTGCCCATGCCGGCTTTGAGCGCGTTCACGATGGTGGGAACAGTCTTGAGCAGCGTAATCAGCCCCGAGGCGGCGACAGCTCCGGCGCCCATGGGCCGCACATAGGCCGACCACATCTCGCTGGGAGACATGTCCGCAACCGGCTTGACCGAGGGATAAAGCGGCGTGGACAGGTGCGATCCGAAGAAATAAATGGCCGGCATGAGCACCAGCCAGGAGAAGACGCCGCCGGCGAACATGGTTCCGGCGACGCGCGCGCCGATGATGTAGCCGACGCCGAGGTACTCCGGCACGGCATCCACGCGAACCGCTGCGCCTTTCAGGATGTGCTGGCGGCTGAGATCGGGCTGGTAATCGGGCGTGTCGGGCCACGCGCCGAAGATGTCGCTGTTCTGAAACAGGGCGTAGAGAGCGCCGAGTCCAAGCCCGAGAAAGACGCGGCTGGCGAAGGATCCGCCGCGCTCGCCGGCCAGCAGCACGTCGGCGCACGCCGTGCCTTCGGGATAGGTCAGGTTGCCGTGCTCCTCGACGATGAGCTGGCGGCGAAGCGGGATCATGAAGAGCAGGCCGAGCCATCCGCCCAGCATGGCGAGGACAAAGATCCGGAAATATTCGAGGTCGAAGCCGAGGAAGATGAGCGCGGGCAGAGTGAAGATGACCCCGGCGGCAATCGACTGCCCCGCGTTGCCGGTGGTCTGGACGATGTTGTTCTCGAGGATAGAGGCGCGGCCGAGCGCGCGCAGCACGCTGATCGACAGGACGGCGATGGGAATGGACGCGGCGACCGTGAGGCCGGCCTCGATGCCCACATAGACCGTGACTCCGCCGAAGACGAGTCCAAAGATGCAGCCCAGCACGATGGCGCGGACGGTGAACTCGGGACGGGATTCCCCGGGAGGGATGTAGGGCTGAAAATTCTGGGCGGTGGCCGGTTGCGCCGGCTGCGTGGTCGACAAAGCGTTCCCTCCGCAGACAAACGAGAAGGGAGAGTGTAACAGGGCGAGATGATCGCTGGCAGCGGAGAACGCTGGCTGTCCTGCGGAGGGGGCAGGCTACTCCATCCTCAGCACCTCAGCTGGATCGATGGAGGCGGCGCGCCGCGCGGGGATGAGTCCCGCGACTGCGGCCGCCAGGACAAGCGTGGCGACAGCGAGGAGCAGGATCACCGCGTTCACTCCCTTGATCTCGTAGAGCTGCGATTCCACGTACCGCGCGCAGAAGTACGCGGTGGGAATGCCAATAGCCAGTCCGAGGACAATCTGGGTCACGGCGCCGCGTATCACCATGGCGACGACGCTGAGACGGCGAGCGCCCAGCGCCATGCGGATGCCGATTTCGCTCGTTTGTCGAGCGACGCTGTAGGCCGTCACGCCGTACAGGCCGATGGCGGCGAGCAGCAGCGCCAGCGCGCCAAAGAGCTGCGTCAGCCGGGCGATCAGCCGCTCCTCGGTGAAGCGGTCGGCGATCTGCTGCTGGAGAGTCTGAAACTTCACGATGGCCAGATTGGGATTGATCGAGGTGAGCGTCCGGCGCGCAAGGTTCTCCATGTCGGGCATGGGATGCTCCGTCTGGACGACGATCGCGCCGGCATAGAGAGAGGTATCGGTGTCAATCGGGCCGTTGTCGATGCCACCTCGCTGCAGCATGGGAAAGAACGCCATCCGATGGTCTTTCCAGCGCACGGCCGTGTAGGTGGTGTCATCGACGACGCCCACGATCTGAAACTGCAGGGGATCCTTTGGATCGGCAAACCCGATGCGCTTCCCGATGGGATTCGTGCCGGCGGGGAATTCATCCTTCACAAAGGTTTGATTGACGATGACGACAAGAGGGGCGGTGGGCGAATCCTGCTGGGTAAAAGCGCGGCCGAGAAGGACGCGGGTGCCAACGGAGTCAAAGTACTCCGGCGAGACGCGGACGTGCGAGGCGCCGAACGTCTTGTTCAGCTGACCTTCAACCTTGAAGCCGGAGCCCCAGTTGTTGTCTTCCATCGGCGTGTAGCCTGCCCAGGAGACGTGGACGACGCCCGGGATCGCGTGGAACCGGTCGTGGAACGCCTGGTAGAGGGGCGCCAGTTTCGAGGGCAGGTAGCCGGCTGCCTGAGGATTGATATGGATGATGTAGCGGTTGTGGGCGTCGAGCTTCAGGTCCGAGCCCTGCAGTTTGCTGAGGCTTTGCGCGAACAGGCCGGCTCCGACGAGAAGCACGAGAGAGAGCGCGGCCTGCAGGACGACCAGCGAGCGCTGCAGCAGGGATGCCCTGGAAGTCGTGGTGCGCGATGTGGTGCGCAGAGCGTCGGCGGGCTGGGTGCGCGCCGCAATCCACGCCGGCGCCATCCCAAACAGGATTCCCGTGACGAGGCAGACTCCGCACGCGAAGAGCAGCACGGGCAACGAGGGGCTGGCGTCGATGGGGACGTTCTGGTCGCCGGGGAAAGCCATGACCAGCAAAGCGCGCGATCCCAGCCAGGCAATCACCAGTCCCGCGATGCCGCTGAGCCCGGCGAGCAGGATGCTCTCCGTGAGCAGCTGGCGAATGATGCGGCGGCGGGCTGCTCCCAGGGCAACACGCACCGACATTTCCGCCTTGCGGTTCATGCCGCGAACCAGCAGCAGATTGGCGATATTCGCACACGCGATCAGCAGGACCAGAGCCGAGATCCACATCAGCATGTGGAGGTTCGATCTGTACTGCTCCTGCAGCGTCTGGATGCCGGCGCCCGCCGGAGTCAGAACGATGTGCGCCCGCGCCAGCGCGGCTTTTCCTTTGTCGCTGGCGTAGACGGGATCGGAGGCGACAATCTGGCGGAAGAGGCCGTTGATTTTCGACTGCAGCGGAGCGAGCGCCACTCCCGGACGAAGCCGGCCGATGGCGTAGAGCCATTCCACCCGGGGATCAGGGACATAATCGACGCCGAGGATGACTCCCATCGACTGGATGGGCATGTAGTAGTCCGGCGGCGTGGACGTGAGACGATCCCCGTAAAAGCCCTGCGGAGCGACACCGACAATCAGGACGGGTTTGGTGTTGATCCAGAAGGTGGAGCCGACCACGGATGGGTCGCTGGCGTAATTGTCGTGCCAGTTCTGATAGCTCAGAACCGCGACCATGGGCGCGCCGGGAGTGTCGTCAGAGTCGGCAAAAAGGCGGCCCGCTCCAGGACGCAGGCCGAACGTGCGGAAGTAGTTGCCGGAGACGAACTCGCCCATCACCGACCGCGCTGCATCCTGCGTTCCATTGCGGCGAACGGTGACCGGGCGGTAGGAGAAGCCGGACTCCATCGCGGCCAGATCCTGGAACTCGGGAAGGTTGCTGCGCAGTTGCTGCCAGGTGTGGGTCGAGAAGAGGGAGTAAGAGTCGTTGTCGGCATATCCACCGCTGTTCACACAGCAATCGTCGGTATTGCCAAGCCGCACGAGCGTGGCGGGATCGGCGACGGGCAGGTTGCGCATCAGCACGGCATTGACCAGCGTGAAGATGGCGGCGTTGGCTCCGATACCGAGAGCCAGCGTCAGAATGGCCGTGACAGTGAAAGCCGGGATTTTTCTGAGCTGACGAAAAGCAAAACGGACGTCGTGGATCACGCTCGAAGACATGCAGTTCTCCCTCTACCGGGCTGGAGACAGGACCCGAAGTGCACGTCGTCTGCCATCGCCGACGGCGGAAAAAGCCTGTATTGTCAGTGATTTCAGGCGGACCCCATGGGCCCGGCTGTTCGGACGTGTTCCCCGCGTGTCCGGAAAAGGACACCGGCTCAGAGGTGAGGTTTGGCGAGAAGCGCCTTGGTGATTAGTTGCTGCGCGGGAAGGGAACGACGGGCGCCAGTGGCAGGCTGATGGGTTGCGCCGCTTCGCGTTCTGCGCGGACGACCTCTCCCTGGCCGAATGCGATCATGAGGCTGTCCCGCATGGACGGGGTCACAGGCGAGAGTCCGGTCCACATCCCCTGGCTGGTTTGCCCGGTGAAGAACTCGGCGCATTGCCGGCCGGTGAACGACGAAAGCCGCCAGCCGAGCGGTTTTTCCAGCTTCTGCCAGAATTCCCGGTCGAGAATTTGCTGACCCATGCTGCTCTGCGTGATGCATACCAGCTTTTCCCGCAACCTTGCATCCGCCATATCAGCCTCCAGACAATCTGGTTAATCGTGGATGGAAGAGTTGTAGCGTTTCAGGTACCCAGGAGGGAATACCACCGTTGGGTTACTGCCGGGGGGCACCCGGAAGTCACTGCACCGTCGAGTGATGCCGCTATCCTGAGACATGGCTCTTCGCAAGTTGCTGGCCTACGCCTGCATTTACATCCTGTGGGGCGGCTCGTTTCTCGCCATTCGGGAGTTGGTGGGAGCGGCGCACGCGCCGGTGCCGCCGTTCTTCGCGGCGGGATTCCGCTTCTCGGCGGCAGGGCTGGCGCTGCTGATCTGGAGCCTGGGACGCGAGCGCGCGCGGCTGACGCTGCGCCAGGCGCTGTCCTCTGCGGC
>DATGJK010000440.1:0-3771 GCA_035295245.1 Acidobacteriaceae bacterium | reverse complement strand
CCCGCATCCTTCGGATCTGCTGCACCGCCTGGACCGCCACGCTTCCTCCGGAACCGTCATCCTACTGTACGCGCCGATCCCGCCCGCTGACCGTCATCTTCTCCCGTACGGCCAAGCCGATCGCCATGGCCATCAACCCGTCATCGTGCCCGCACGAGCCCGCCTCGTAGCGGCCGCGCGCGTTGCGGACAAAGTTGCGGCACTCCAGCAGCAGGCGCTCGCTGAGCAGGCGCTCCGGCTTTTGCGCCAGCACCGCTCCCAGCAGGCTGATCATATCGGTCCGTTCCGTTTCCTGCGTCAGGAAGCCCTCGTTCCCGCGGTCGTCGCAATACAGCGGCTCATAGCGATAGATCCCCTGGAGATGCGCCAGCACCCCGGAGCCGTGATTGTTCCGCTCGACTACCAGCAGCGCGTTGCGATACTCCCTCGCCAGAGCGGCCGCTTCCTTTGCTGACTCCAGCACCCTCAGGTGCATCTCGAGTTCGGCGCACTGCATCCCCGACTCCATGTCGAGCACCTGCATCGCCGTGTAGTCTCCCTCTGGACTCCCGCCTGCCGGATCCACCGCGACCAAATACCGCCGGTCCGGCTGCGGAGGCAGCCAGATGCGCAGGCCGCCGTTCATCCGCGACTCCACCGGCTCCGTCACTTCCTTCAATCGCTTCTCGATGGCCTCCAGCTCGAACGCGCATTCTCCGCTCGCCAGAAAGCATGCGTTGGGATCCTCCGCGTATTCCTGCTTCGCCAGAGCGCGAAATCTCGCGCGCAGATTCCGCCGGTACGCAATCTGTCCCGGCTTGAGGTTCTCCCTGGCCATCAGTTCGCGCTCCGCCTCGTCCAGAGACTCCTCCGCGACCGTTGCGTTCTCCACCGTGTACCCCCGCTCCATCCACCACGGGAAAAAATGCTTGACCGTTCCCGTATTCTCCGCCTCCTGCCACTCCTTCCAGAAGCAGCCCGCGGCCCCGTTCGGCGTTGACTCCATCGTCATCTCTCCAGCCGGCGACAGCGTCGCCCGCAATCCGTAGAGCGTCTCCTCCGCCGGACCCTTCCAGCGCGCCACCTCCGTGCAGTGCAGGTTGGTGATCGTCAGCCCGCGCCCTGCGTTTGTGTCGCCGGCGGTCTCCACCAGGTACTCGCTGTCCAGCGCCGGAAACACGATCCGCCGCTGGCTCGCCCGGGCATTCTTCAGCGCGCCTTCTCTGTATTGCTCCGGCAGATGATCCAGAAACCGGCGCACGATCCCGAAGATCTGCTCCGCCGCCTCCTGCGTGTGCGCCACCAGCGCCGTCACCGTCCCCGGATGCGTGATCGTCTTCAGAAAAAACCGTCCCGCGATCCAGGTGGTGATCCCCATCTGCCGCGCTTTCAGAACAATGTTGCGCTTCCCCGCATTCTGCTCGAACCGCTCCTGAGCCTCATTCGCTTCCAGAGCCACGAGCTGGCCGTTTCGGTTTCTGATATGGAGAAACTGTGGGGCGAGAATCAGCATCTCTTGCTGCCCCCGATCCCACTCGACTCCGACTCTAGTCAGTTCCTCCAGCGAACCCCGTTTCCGATCCGCTGTCATGGCCGGCGCTCACTGCATCACGTATTCCATCGTCAGCTGCGCCGAGCCCGCGTTCGTCGTGCATCCGGCAGCCGCCGTCTGCACCCCCATCGACAGGTTGTGCCCCGCCGGAACCGCCACGCCGCTCACCGCATTCCGGTAGCTGTACGTTCCCGCGGCCAGCGTCACCGTCTTCAGCCACGCCGCCGCCGTGCTGTCGTACACGCCGATCACCGGCCACGTCGTGCATCCCGCCGGAGCCGTGCCGATCGCAACGTCCAGCCGCGTCATGCTCACGCCCGCGCCCGGCGTCCAGATCGCTCCCAGGGAGGTGTTGGTCGATGCACCGAAGGTCCCGGCGAACGTTCCATACCAGGTCATATGCGGCGTGGAGGAACTCGGCGCCGTGCTGCCCGCCACGTACCAGTTGTTGTCCGGCCCGCACACCAGCGTCTGCGTCGACGGGCCGCTCAGCACCAGCGTCGCCGCGCCCACTCCCTGGCTATAGATCAGCTGCGAGCTGGTCGTCGCCAGCGTCACCGCGTTCGATGACGTATCCGACTTGATGATCGTGAACTCCAGCCCCGTCGGCGCAGCGCGATCCGGCAGCTGCGTGTAACAGCTCGGCAGCGTGATCGTCTGCGGCCCGCTGCTTGCGTTCGCGATCACGTTCTTGTTGGCCGCCGTCAGCGTCAGCGTCGACGCCGTATTCGTCACCGTGCTCAGCGCAATCCCGCCGTTCGTCCGGATCGTGCCCTGATAGGTGACGTTGAAGAACGGAGCCACTCCCGAGAAGTGCGCCTGGAATGCGTCTCCCAGGTACCCGGTGTAGAGCTGTGCCGAGTACGCCGGATAACTCGCCGCCGAGGCCACGGGCGTCGACCACACGCGCGGCACCGCGCCGCTCGGATCGTTGATGTTCGCGCCGCCGCTCGAGAATCCAGTGGTGTTCGCCGGCTCCAGCGACTGGTAGTAATTGCCGCAGCCGGTCAGAGCCTGCACGCTGGCATACGTCGGCGGATTTCCCGAAGTCCCGGCATACGTAATCCAGTTCACCCCCGGCGCCATTTCCAGGCAATCGACATCGGCGATCAGCAGATTGTTGCTCACGCTCGCTGCCACGTATGCCAGGTTCGCGGCCGGGAAGCTGCTCAGGTCCGGCCACTGAATGTGCCCGCCGTGAATCGCTACGCCGTTCGCGCCGATATAGAAGCCGGCCATCGCCGGGCTGTCCATATAGGTATCGGTCCACACGGTGCCGCCCCCGCCGGTGTCGTAGATCACGTAGTTCGTCGCGTAGGAGGCGTTGGCCGCGCTGCCCGAGCTCGCCGTATTCGCGCATGGAGCGGTCGCACAGGTGTACGGATACCCGAACCCGTGGATTAAATACCCGGTGTTACCAGTGCCCTCGTTGTAAACGGCCGCAACCAGCGCATTCCGCACCACCACGTCATCCAGATGACTGTCCATCGCTGTCTTCTCGAGATGAATGCCGTAGGCCGGCCGGGTCGCCGGCGCGAACGCCGCACTCGAGTAACTCACGGTAAGGTTGCGCAGCAGAAAACTCGACTCGTGCCCGGCGCTGGTGTTCTCCTCCCCCAGCACCACCCCGTCCCCGCTCGTGTCGTTCACCGTCACGTTATCGATCAGCAGCCCCCGGAACCACTGCATCTCAAAGCCGTGCGTGGCGTTCCCGCCCGCCAGAATGTTGAGATCCTTAAAGGTGCAGCCCTGTGCCTGGCTGGTGTTGCCCAGCGAAATCAGGTCGCCGCCGAGCCCATTCGGCACCGTAATCGTGGTCGCCACCTGGGTGCTGTCCGCGTTCATGGTGGTGCCGCCCGATCCTTCCAGATCCACGCAGGCTCCGTTCGTCGGCTCGCTCAGCGTTGCCGTCACCGGATAGGTGCCCGGCCCCAGCCGTACCGTCTGGTTCTGTCCCGAACTGCCCGCCTTTGCGAGCGCCGCGTTCCACGCCGCATTCAGCGTCGCGTACGTCGTCCCATCCACCGTCACTTCGCCATTAATGTTGGCTGCTGCCACCGATCCTGAGATCGACAGGTTTCCCGCGGCGTCAAACTTCGACGTGTGTCCGCTGCAGGTGACCGCGAATCCGCCGCTCGCTGACCCCGCCAGCGTCGTCGAGCAGGATGTATTCGCCGCGCCCGGCGCAACCTCGGCCACGGTGCCGGTGGCAGGCGTCACTTGGACACCGGCGCCCCCGT
>DATGJK010000439.1:0-16836 GCA_035295245.1 Acidobacteriaceae bacterium | reverse complement strand
AGGCACAGAACGACAACGTCGCTGCGGCGGGCGAGATCGACGGCGCGCTGCACCATCTGGGCGTCGTAAGCCTCGGTGAACCCGGTTCCCTGTTCGTAGGAGACCGGAACGCCGGTGCCGAGCAGATCCTTAAGCCCGGAGACGACGCTGATCTTGCGCGTCGGCTTGCCATAGTAATTGCCGGTTTCGTACTCGTCACCGCCAGCGGGCCCGATGACGGCAATGGAGTGAATCTCTTCACGCCGGAGGGGAAGAAAGTTCCTGCGGTTGCTGAGCAGGGTGATGGACTCAGCGGCCACTTTTTCGGCCAGGTCCAGATGCGCCTGCGAGCGCACGACATCCATGCTGAGCTTGCTGTACGGGTTGTTCTCCGGCGGATCGAAGGCGCCGAGGCGGAAGCCGACGCGGAGAACGTGGCGGAGGGCGCGATCGACGTCCTGCTCGGTGAGCAGTCCTCGCTGCACGGCGAGGGGAATGTTCTTCTCAAACTCAGGGTCGTCGGAGTCATTGCCGGCTTTGATCGCCATCGCGGCGGCGACCACCGGGTCTTCGGTGAGCCGCTGTCCGGGTTCGGAGGGATTCCTCTCGGAGCTGCCGGTGAGAAGCGCCACGGCGCCGAGATCGTCGGTGACGAAGCCGTCGAACCCCCACTGGCCGCGCAGGATATCGGTGAGCAGGTAGTGATTCACGGCATCCGGCGTTCCGTTGATGGCGTTGTAGCTGGACATCACCGACTGCGCGTGGCCTTCCTCGATGGCGGCACGCCACTGCGGCAGCCAGTACTCCATCAGGTTGCGCTCGTCGACGTCAGCGGAAAGATGCTGGCGGCCGGTTTCCACGTTGTAGACGGCGAAATGCTTCACGGTGGCAGCGAGCTTCAGATGCGAGGGATCGTCTCCCTGAAGACCGCGGACATAGGACACGGCCATGCGCCCGGTAAGATACGGATCCTCGCTGAAGACCTCCTGAATACGTCCCCAGCGCGGATTTCGAACGAGGTTGATGACGGGGGAGCGATAGACCAGCCCCATCGGCCCACGCGGACCTTCTGCGTGCGCGTTGTAGAGGGCACGGGCTTCATCGCTCATGGCGGCTGCGACACTGTGCACCAGGTCCGGATCCCAGGTGGCGCCCATCGCAATGGGCGCGGGAAAGAGCGTGGTCGGCTGCTTCGACCAGACGCCGTGCAGTGTCTGATTCCACCCTCCCCACATCGGTATGCCGAGGCGCGGAATGCCCTTGTTCATGTGGTTCAGCTGCTGTGCTTTTTCTTCAAGCGTCAGCCGATGGATGAGATCCGTGATGCGCTGTTCGATGGGAAGCGCAGGATTTCTGAAATCCGCCGCAGATGCATTCTGTCCCTGCGCCGTCGCAACGAGAAATGCAAAAACGGTGATTGCTACAAAGGTTCGCATCACGCCTGCCCTTTCTGAGACAAAAATCGACTGTACTTCCGCACTCGGGATGCGAGGGCGGGACGAATTCCTGCGGATTGCACCTGCTCTTCGATCACGAACCCTGGGAGATGGATCGCGTCGCCGGATCATGTGTGTTGGCGCGCACTGCTTCGGCGACGGCGGACATATCTTTTTCTCCCAGGCCCTGCTGTTGCGCCTGGCGGAAAAGCTCTTCCGTGGGCGCCGACGTCGACAAAACGACTCCTTCGCGAGCCGCGGCTTCGCGGGCATAACGAAGATCTTTCGCCATCAGCCGCAGGAGGAAATTCACCTCATACGTGCGGCGCGTCATGCGGTCGGCCATCGTGGTGAGGATGCCGCTGCCGGGAGCGCCCTTTTTCAGAAACTCGAAGGCCGCTTCGCGCTTTATGCCGCTGCGCTCGATCCACGCCAGAGCTTCGGCAAATGAGGTGACCTGCACGCCGCAGAGGAAGTTGTTGATGAGCTTCAGCTGCGTTCCGCTCCCCACCGGACCGAGGTGCACAATCTCTTTGCTCATGACGCGCAGGACCGGCTGAACAGCGGCGAGATCAGCTTCATTGGCTCCGACGATGAAGGTCAGCTGCCCGGCTTCGGCCTGCGGACGGCTGCCGGTGACCGGCGCCTCGACCATGCGCAAGCCACGATCGCGAGCGGCACGATGCAGCTCCTCGATCCATGCAGGACTGAGCGTGCTGCACTCCACGAGAACACTGCCTGGCTGCATGGCCGCGATAGCGCCCTCCGACCCAAGCCATGCGGCGCGCGAAGCGTCGTCATCGGCCAGCATGGCAAGGACAACGGCGGCCCCGCTCGCCGCAGCGGCCGGAGTGCCAGCCACGGATGCGCCCTGTCCTGCGAGGTCCTCAGCTCGGACGCGCGTGCGGTTGTAGACGGCGAGGGCAAAGCCTGCCTTCAGCAGATTCACAGCCATCCCGTGACCCATGGTGCCGGTACCCAGAAGAGCGATCTTCGGTTTGGTTTCCATGCCTCACCTGCTCATTGCATTGGCTGCACGCGCACAGGAGTCGTCACGGGCTCTTCCCTCGTGATCACGTTGCGCAGCTCGCGGCCGAAGTTGTGAAACTGGACTTCCGTTACGTCGCCGGCCTGGAGACGAATGCCTTCTCCAAACGAGAGGCAGTCCGCACCCATGAAGTGGATGTGCAGGGTGCCGGGCTGGCGGTGAAGGGCGAATTTGAAATGGTGGTGCTCGAGATTCGCCAGGCTGTGACACATGTTGTGCTCGCCGGTGGCGATCTGTTTCTGCCACAGCACGTCGTTGCCGCGGAGGATGCGCACAGAACCAGGAACGTCGTCGAACACGGGATTGACCACGAGCTCAGGGCCGATGCTGCACATGCGCAGCTTCGATCCGGCAAGGTTGAGGTAGTTGCGGCGCTCGAAGACATGATCGGAGAACTCATTGCCCGCCGCCATCCCGATTCGCCATGGGCTGCCATCCTCCGCAATCAGGTAAATGGCTGCGACCTCGGCTTCTTCTCCGCCGTCTTCGGCGTAACCCGGAATGGGCAGCGGGCCGAAGGGCGCCTGAATCATGGAGCCGTCGCCTTTGTGGAACCATTCCGGCGCGATGCCCACGGCGCCGGGATCGGGACGTCCGTGCTGGCGGCCCCACTCAAACATGCGCATGCTGTCGGTCATTTGCGCATCGGGCTGCGCGGCCGCCGCCCGATGCATCGCCTGCCGGTCGCGAGCGCTGCCGAGGTGCGTCAGCCCGGTGCCGGAGACGAGGACACGCTGCGGCTCGCCGGGCCAGTCGATGGGCGCGAGCAGCTTCCAGTCCGATTCGCCGTTCCAGACAGCGTCATAACGCAGCGTCTCGCCGGAGAGCAGTGCGCTGGCGGCGTCGGTGAGGTTGCCGCCGTTGTGGACTGCCCTTTTCGCCAGCGCAAGGACGGAGTCCACGTCGCGCAACAGCACCAGATCGGGCTCGCGGACGGCAGCGACAGCTCTGCGCGATGAATTGGCGATCTGCACCAGATGCACGGCGCCTCCTCTACTCGATGATGTGGAATCGCTTCAGCGACTCTTCGTTGACGGTGAGGCCAAGGCCCGGGAGCGAGTCGTCGAGATTGATGTGGCCTTTGTGAGGCACTGGTTCGCCATCGAAGATGTACCAGAACAATTCGTTGCCTACCTCGACATCGACTTTGGGGAAGAATTCCGCGATGGGGGAGTTGAGGCTGGCCATGACCACGTGGTAGTTGTGCATCTGCCCGGCATGCGGCACGACTGGTACCTGGAAGGATTCGGCGAGGGCGCAGATCTTGCGTGCCTGACTGATGCCGCCGACGCGATTCGTGTCGAACTGAATGTAGTCGAGCGAATTGGCCTCGAGCAGTTCGCGGAAGCCGAAGATGGTGAACTCATGCTCGCCGCCGGCGATGGGCACGCGTCGGTAGCTCTTGAGCTCGCGATAGCCGCCGGTATCGTCGGGAATGACGGGTTCCTCGAGCCAGCGCAGATTAAATGGCTCAAGCCGCGGCAGCATCCGCTTGGCATAGTCGAGCGTCCAGCCCATGTAGGCGTCGGTCATCAGATCGATGCTGTCGCCGATCACCTCGCGTACGGTGCGCACCAACTCAATGTTCTTCTGCATGCCGGCGGCGCCGTCGAGCGGCCCGTAGCCGAAACGCAGCTTCATCATTGTGTAGCCCTGGTCCTTATACTTCTGCGCCTCGGCGCGAAGCTCATCGAGCGGCATGGCATAGAGACGGCTGGCGTATACGGGAATCTTGTCCTTGGTGCGGCCGCCAAGCAGACGAAAGACAGGCTGCTTCGCGTCTTTGCCGAGGAGATCCCACAGGGCGATGTCGGCGGCGGAGATCGCGGCCATTGCGACACCCTTGCGACCAAACGCGAGGGTCCGGCGGTACATCTGCTGCCAGAGAAACTCGACGTCCCAGGGATCGGCACCGATCAGCAGGGGCTTCAGATAGATATCGAGCAGTTGCTTCGTCACCAGCGGAGACAGCGCGGCGTTTCCGAGGCCGACCAGTCCTGAATCGGTGAAGATTTCGACGAGCAGCCAGTTATGAAAGGCGAAATTCCCCATCGAAGCCTGACGGAACGCAACGAGATCCATGGGGTTCGTGCAGAAGTTCGGAGGAAGAGGAACCGTGGGACCTTCCCACTGGACCACACGCGTGCGGACTTCGGTGATTTTCATGCAGGGCTCCCGATATGTGCGATATCCATCGCACGAAGAGGTTGAATCCTGCCGCCACGCAAAAGAATTGCGGCAAAGCCGATGAGGTGAAAGCTGCCAACGGCAACGAATAACATGCCGTACGAGACGCCGTGCTGGAGCAGGAATCCTGCGATGACGCCGAAGATGGCGCCGCCCATGGCTCCGCCGAAGCCGATCAGTCCGGCAACGGTGCCAACCACATTCAGGGGGAAGATATCGGCAGGGAGCGTCATGACGAGCCCGGACCATGCCTGCTGGGCGAAGAAGGCGACGCTGAAGACGGCGAGCGCCATCGAGACGGGTACCAGCGAGACGAGCATGACAATGGGCATCGCGGCCGCGCAGCATCCGAGCGCGATCTTGCGCGCCGCGTCCAGAGAGCTTCCGCGATGGAGCAGCATCGACGAGAACCAGCCTCCGAGGAAACTGCCCACTCCGGAGGCAGCGTAGGGGATCCACGCATAGTAGCTAACCTGGCGGATATCAAAACCGCGGGCGTCGTAGAGATACTTCGGCAGCCAGAAGAGAAGGAAGTACCACGCCGAGTCGCTCATGAACTTGGCGAAGACGAATGCCTGAACGTTCGGCAGCCGGATGACATCGAGCCATCTCATTCCGGCGGGCGTGCGCGGATCGAGAGGGTCGGCCGCACTCGTTGCGCCGCTGCCCCGATACGACAGTGCCCACCACAACACCCAGCCGAGGCCGGCGGCGCCTGCCGCGATGAAGACGGCGCGCCAGCCGCTGTGCAGCAGGATGAAACCGATGATCGGGGGAGCCAGCAGGGATCCGATGGCGGTTCCGGCGTTGATCAGGCCCATGGCGGTGGATCGCTCCGGAGCGTCGATCCACTCGGCGACAACGCGGGTAGCTGCCGGAAACGCGCCTCCTTCCCCCATTCCCAGAAGAAAGCGCGCGATCAGCAGCAGGAAAAATCCGCTGGCCAGGCTGTGCAGCGCACAGGCCAGCGACCACCACAGCATGATGAGGAGAAAGCCTCTGCGGGTACCGAGCCAGTCGAGTAGCCTGCCGCCGATCGCATAGAGCGCGGCGTAGGACAGCAGGAAGGCCGTCTGCAGCCAGGAATATTGCTCATTGGAGAGCGGGATATTGTGCTGAATGGCGGCAATGGCGACCGGCAGCGTCAGGCGATCGAAGTAGCTGATCGCGATCGCGACCGAGACAAGCAGGACGAAGTACCATTTGCGTGCCATGGTCGCGGCCGGTCCTCTCTACCAGCTCAACGCCAGCAGGCTGAGGCTCTGCCGCGGCATGGTTGTGGAGACGCGAACCGCTCCGTCGCTCACGTTGACCCATTGCGGCGAACCGAGCAGTTGCAGCCCTTCCTCGGCCTTGAGCTTCGTGTACTGTTCGGTCGTGGGCTGCTGCGGCGATCCCATCTGCTTCCATACGGTATACGCATTACTGTGCGTCGCGTCGATGCGGTAATTCTGCAGGAGCACGCGTTGCACCCCTGCAGGAATTCCCCGGATGGTCAGTTCAACCGGAGTATCCGGCGCCGGCTGATCGGCGTCATGGTAGTTCCAGAGAAGCGCTTCTGCCCCGTGATCATGCTCGGTAGCCAGCGCGTCGATATCGGCCGAGCCGCGGACCCCCGTATCCACCTGCGTCTGCAGGGGCACGCTACCGGTGCTCGACGCCATCACGCGCGTACCGCTCATCATGCCCAGCATACGAAAGAGATTTAGGATGGGCTTGTCGATGCCGTTGGTGGAGAGCGAGCGAAAGCCTTCGAAGTAATCTTTGCCCTCAAACTCGAACGACCAGCTCAACATGGAAATCAGATTCGTCCGATGCTGCTGCGCCAGGTCGAGCAACCCCTTAAACGCCGCTGCCGTGTAGGCCGGGTAGAGGGTTCCGTTTCTGTAGTTGTTCGCAGGATTGACGCGCGATGAGCAGGCCGCGCAGCCTTCGGGATCGGCTTCGCTGAGGATGACGGGCAAATTGCGAAACGCCGGATATTGCGCAATGATCGAGAACCCGTGGTCAGCATCGGATAACTCGTGATTGAGGCCCATCGTGACGTTGCCGCCGGCGATGGTGGGACGACCCTTGACGTGGAAGGAGATGAAATCGAGCGGGACGGTGCCGCCTGTGGCAGCGCTTTTGCCGTTTGCGACGTGGTCGAGGAAGGCTTTGAGGAAGTCAGCAGCGCGCTGGCTGGAGGGGCCGGTAGTGGCCGGACCTCCAACGCGAGCCGTGGGGAAAGCGGCGCGCACCCCGGCTACCGCGTAGTCATAGAGGCGGAGGTAGTCGTCGCGCGATCCGTGCCAGTAGTCGATGTCGGGTTCGTTCCAGATTTCGAAGTACCACTTCTGCACCGCTTCGCGTCCATAGCGCTGGACGAAATGCGCCGTGACCGCCTGCACCAGATCGCCCCATTTTTTGTAGTCCTTCGGCGGATTGTTTGAGACTCCGCTGATGGTGCTTTGCGGGTAGTGCACCTGATAGGGCTCATGGCGGTTGGGGAGATCCGCGGCGAGATCCTTCGGCATGAAGCCAAACTCGACCATCGGCTCGACCCCGGCGGATTGATATGCGTCGAAGATGCCGTCGAGGATTGTGAAGTCGTAGGTGGGATGCCCGGCTGCATCCTCGCGATAGACATTCGTGGAGCTGAACTTCAGCTCCGGCTGCCCATTACCGGACGTGAGCAGATGATGCACGCGAACGTGCACGGGAACCGGGCTCAGATCGCGCAATTCACTCGTCAGAGCCCGGCCCAGATGTGTGGTGGTGTAATTCGCCTCGTCATAGCCAAACCAGCTGTAGATGGGCCGGAAGGGCGCGATCTTCTGCGACAGATCGACGTTGATGCTGACGCCCGGCTGATCCGGCGCAGGCGGCGGAGGCGGGATGATTCCCTGAGCCTGCGCCGCAGCGACGAAGAGAGTCGGTAGAGCGAACAACGGCATCAGCCTGCGAACAATTGCCTGCATTCTCCCCCTCTTCCAGTTCGTAGCCACATTCGACAGCGAGGGTCGCTCGCGCCGCACTGCTAGAAGTTGTACTTCACGGCCAGCTGAACTTCACGGGGCGTATTCGAGGTGGCCGTCACCCTGCCGCCGGCTGCGACATCCACAGTCGCATTCGGCGCCGCAAAGGACGTTGTGTTCGACACGTTGAAGAATTCAGCCCGGAGCGACAACGTGCTCTCGCGCGGCAGGCTGAAGTTCTTAAAGATGGATGCGTCGTACTGCCGGTAGACATCCGAGCGGAGCGTATTGGCTCTCACGTTGCCGTAGGTATAGACCGGGCCATCGACATAGCAGGACTTGTTAAACCACGTTTGCAACGAGCGCTGAAATCCTGCGCTGCATCCCGCCGGGTTCAGGTTCGGCCGCTGCGATCCAACGCCGGTGTTCGCGCGGTCTCCGGAGATGATAGGGGTATATGGAATGCCGCTGCGCTGGTCGATGATCGCCTGCAACTGCCATCCGCCGAGGATACCGTCGACGAGTCCACTGCCGTTGTTGAGGAACATGCGGCCGCGGCCGAAGGGCAGCAGGTAAATCCCGCTCACCGCGAGGTTATGGGGAATATCCCAGGATGAGCGAGCGTATTCGTAGCCGGTGTTGCCGCCGAGTGCAGGCGCCTGGTTGAACTGCAGCCACTTCGACCAGGAATACGAGGCCAGCAGATTGAAGCCGTGGCTGAAGCGATGTTCGTACTTGGCCTGGAGCGCGTTGTAGCTGCTGGACATGTCCTGCGTGTCAAAGGTGATGCCGGACCATGGCTGGTAAGGCCGCCGGGACTGTACCGAGCCGGGTCCGGGCGCGGGATCATTGAAGTCGTTGGTCGAATTGAGATGCAGGCTGCGATTGCCAACGTATCCCACGTCGAGCATGTCGCGATCCGAGAATTGGCGCTGGACATCGAAGCTATAGTGCGCATTTCGGCCCATCGACATGTGCACCTTCGACGGCACCAGCGATGGATTGGCCAGAGCAGACCCGAGAGGCGCGCCCAGGAAGAAGTCCGTGAGGTTGCGCGAGGGCTTTGTGTTCTGCGTCTGGTTCTGTGTTTCGTTGAGCCTGAAGGGCAGCATGTTCAGGTTCAGACGGCCATCGGTATTCTCCGGCTCGTAGAAGATGCCGAACCCGGTGCGAACGACGGTCTTCGGATTGAGAGACACCGTGACGCCCACCCGCGGGCCGAACTGTTTTGTGTCGGAATAGGTGATGTTCGATGGGAGGCCGGCTTCGCTGCTGGTTTGAATATATTGTCCAAAATACTGATAGGCGGCGGGCGCTCCCGGCTGCGCAGACAAATCGAGGGTCGATCCTTTTCCGCTGTCGATGATCGGCTTCGAGAGTGCGGGATTGAAGGTGCCGACCTGGCCGCGATAGCCGTTCAGCCAGGGTGTGTATTCGTAGCGGAGGCCGGCATTCAGCGTGACGCGGTCGCTGATCCGGATGTCGTCCTGCACGTAGAACTGTTTGGACCACCCCTGTCCGCCGAAGTTGTATCCGGGATAGGAGCGCTGTACAGCCGAGGGATAACCGAGCAGGAAATCGGCGAACGCGTCGCCTCCGGATGCTGTCGTCGTCTTCGTGCCGTCGGGATTCTGCGTCACCGTCACCTGCGCGGTTTCGTTTCCGTTGAAGCTGAACAGACCCGCATACGTGCCGCTGTCGTAGCCAAGCCACTGATAGTAGCGGATTAGAATGCCGGCCTTGAGCGACTGGCGCCCCACAATTTTGGTGAAGTTGTCGGAGAACTCGACTGCCTTGCGATCCTGCGACTTCGGCCGCTGATCGAAGGTCGAGCCCTGCAGGGACGCGTAGCCGGTCCAGCTGTAATCCGGGAACGATGATGTGCCGTTCCTCAGCAGGCCGGAAAAGCCGCCGACTCCGAAGTCGCCATTGAAGTTGTGACCCTGCAGGAAGGCCTGGAGCCGCACGTGGCTCGGCAGGTAATGCACTCTCGCCTGGTTGATCATGGTTGAGCCGAAACTGGTGGTAACGCCGACGGCAATGTCCTGTCCGATCGACGTGAGATTGGCGCGGCCCAGAAGCGGCGAGAAATTGGGATCCACCTCGTGCTGCGTCATGTAGATCCAGTGCGCGAAGAGACGATTGTTGGTCGTCAGCTGATCATCGAGGCGGACGATGTATTGGTCGAAATTGATCGTTTGCGCGGGGACCGCGCTGAAGGTGCCCGTGGTCGTGTTTTGTTGCGGGTAGTAGCCGAGAATCGCGAGCGCCTGCGGAGAAATTCGATTGGTCGGGATGACGTTGTTCGGAAACTGCTGTCGCATTGTCACGTTTCCGGAAGTCACGCTGGTGAGCGGGTCGTAGATTGGCCTGGCACCAAAGTTGCCGGCGCGCTGGGCATTCGAGGGCACGATGCCGTTGAACACCAGTCCTTCGCTGAGCCGCTGGCCTTCATAACTGAAGAAGAAGAACGTGCGATCCTTCCCCTTGTACAGATGTGGAATGGAAACGGGGCCGCCCACATCGCCGCCGAACTGATTTCTCTTCAGCCGTTGCCGCTGGAGGGCGAAGAAGTTACGGGCGTCAAAGGCGTCGTTGCGGAGAAAATCGAAAACGCCGCCGTGGAAGGCGTTCGTTCCGGACTTGATGGTCGCGTTAAAGAAGGCGCCGCCACGGTTGTATTCGGCCGAATACGGGCTCTGCTCGACCGAGAATTCCTGCAGCGCATCGATCGAAGTCTGGATAAAGGTGCCGCCCTGATGCTGTTCGGTCACATCGACGCCATCCATGAGGAACGATGTGGCTCTGCCGCGGATTCCGCTGATCACGTTGCCGTTCACCACCTCAGGGCGGATCGCCAGCGAGTTGCCGGTCGGTGCAAGCAGAGCTGTACCCGGCGTCAGTTCTGCGAGCTGAAAGTAGCCGCGGCCATTCAGCGGCAGGTCCAGCACCTGGCGATTGGTGATCACCTGGTGGATGGTCGCAGAATCGGTGGAGAGCAGAGGCGCCGAGGTGTTGACATTGACAACCGTGGTGGTCGTACCAATCGTGAGGGGCACGTCAACGCGGGCGATTTGGCCGACCTGCAGCTCGACTGGCTTCGTCGCCGCCTGCTGGAAACCCCGAGCGGTTACGGTGATGACGTAATTGCCGGAAGGCACGGGGGTGATGACGTAGTCTCCGGTGCCGTTGGTCACAGCCTTGTACGTAATGTTCGTCTCCACATTGCGCGCCTGCACCTGTGCGCCTGGAATGATGGCTCCGGAAGGATCAGTGATTCTGCCGACAAACTGGCCCTGCTCCACCTGGCCGGAGGCAATGAGGCTGGTTGCCAGGCAAAGAAGGATCACCACCACGCGCAAAGACCCGCTGCACACACCTCGGTACGTTGACATTTTGTTTGCCTCCGGTTGTTGGCACCCGATCTGGGGAAGGGCTATCGGGAATGCCGAGAAAGGTACGACCATTGGCGAACGCTTGTCAAGATGCGGAGAGGTTGCCCTGAGCAGGCAGATCACCGCAGAAGCCAATCATGCGGGCGAAAACAGCGTTGTTATTGACGACGTGCACCGGGTGGCCGATGATGCTCCTATGCGAAAGGTGACAAATCGGTCGTACAAATCGGCTTCCGGTCTGGAAGCCAACGGCAAGGAAGACGTCACCACGCTGCTGGTTAAGCGGTTCCAGGAAATGCTGCGCGACGGCCTTCTGCGTCAGGGAAGCCGCCTCCCGCCGGAGCGCGATTTGGCTGCGCACTTCAATGTCGCCCGCTCGTCGCTGCGTCAGGCTCTCAAGGTTCTCGAGGTGATGGGCGTCATCACGCAGAAGGTGGGAGACGGCAGCTATCTCAACACCGATACCTCTGCCGTGCTGGCTGTGCCGCTGGAGTTCCTGTTCCTGCTCGATGACACGTCGGTGGGGGAACTGACGGAACTGCGGCTGCTCATCGAGCCAGGGCTCGCGCGTCTCGCAGCGGAACGGTCTACCGCCGACGATATTGATTTGCTGCGGCAGTCGATTCGGGATTTTGAGTCAAGCGGAGGCGATAACCTGAAGATCGTCTCCTCCGACCTTCTGTTTCATCGTGCCATCTTTCAGGCTTCGAAGAACGGTCCGGCGACCAGCGTCTTTCACAGCATTCATCGGGCCATGGCCAAGATGATTCTGGTGACCTCGCAGTTGGTCGACCTGGAGCATACGCTAGCTTTCCACAAGCCGATCATGCAGGCGATCGAACGCCGCGATGGCGAACGAGCCGCTCGCCTGATGGCCGAACATCTGACCGATGCGACGGCCCTGCTTACGAAGGAGCAGGAGCACCAGCATCAGTTGCTGCTGCATGACCGCATCCTGCGGGAACGCCGGCCGGTCATGCGCAGCAAGACATCTGCGGCCAAAAAGAATTGAACGGAACAGCCTGATTGCGTGGCGGTCAGGTGAGCTTCAGCCCATAGATGCGCACCGCATTCTTCCAGAAATACTTCTCCGCGCTCTCTGCCGACTTGCCGGAGAAGAATCGCTTCATCAACGCAATCTCTTCGGCAATGGTGGCGACGCCGTAGCTGTTGGGATAGTCGGTGCCGAAGAGGACGCGATCTTCGCCGAAGGCGCTGTAGAGATATTCGAGCCTGGCGCGCAGCGTCTCATAGTCTCTTACGACGACACCATCACTCGCCCGCGGATGGTAGACCTCCGTCAGCTTCACGAAGATATTGGGGCGCTCGGCCATGTCTTTGACGACGGCTTCGCAGGCTTTCTGATTTTCAGGCGTCGGATCGAAGGAGGGCAGGTGATCCATGATGATGCGAAGGGTGGGGATCGCGTCCGCGAGCAGAACGTTGGCACGCATTAGTCCCGGGGTCGGGTTGGCGGTATCGAGCGTCAGATCGGCTTGCGCCAGCAATTTCAAATTGCTCACGTGTTCGGGCTTGAGGGTCACCTTACCGTTGTCTTCGTTGTGAAAAGGGACAATTCGGGCGCGAATGGCGCGAAAGAGCGGGTCCTTATGGAAATGCTCGAGGTACTTGCCGAAGACAGGCGATCCGGTATCCAGGGTTCCGCAAACGCCCATCATGATCGGGTCGGTCCTGCACATCTGCAGATACCAGAGATTTTCGTCAATCCAGCCGCAGGACTCCACGACCATCGCTCCGATGACGCCGGCGGGCCTCGCCAGCGGACTGTACATCGACGGAAGGGATGTTTTGGAAATCGCCTGATAAGCGGGAGAGCCCATGTAGTCGGCACCGAGCGGACGTGTGCCGTCAAACAGGTGAATGTGCGTGTCGATGATCGGAATTTCGTCCAGGCGCGGCGATTGCGCGGCGGCGCTGCCGGTGGCTGAGAGTGCCGTTGCGGCGACAGCGCCCGCGAGAAATGTACGCCGATCGATTCCTCGCGCAACCCTGTCTCGCGCCCTTGTTCCGGCGTGCTTCGAGATGTCCATAAGTCTTCCGTCTCCGCCGGCGACATTGTACTGAGGTCCGCTCCGCTTGACATTGGTGCTTCCCCTGCTTTCGGATGTTGACTTGCGCAGCAGCCATCGAGCGCTCCGCACAGGGAACCGGGGAGGACAATCCGTGCCGGACGCGCAGAACAGCACCGACGCCACAACGGCAGGCAGCTCCGCCATGTTCAGCCTTGCCGGACAAACAGCGATTGTGACCGGCGCCGCTACGGGCATTGGCGAGGCGATCGCAGTACGGCTCGCCCAGGCCGGAGCTACGGTGGCTGTGGTCGATGTGAATCAACAGGGCGGTCAGGGCGTCGCCGAGTCTCTGCGGAACGGCTCTTTTGCAGTTCATGGGGACGTCGCCGATGCGGCGTCTGTCCGGCGCGCCGTGGACGAGGTGCTGCAACGCACGGGCCAGATCGACATCCTGGTGAACAATGCCGGGATTGCCGGGCCCGCCGCGTTCCTCTGGGAGCAGACCGACGAAGACTGGCAGCGCAACATCGCCATCAACCTGACGGGAGTTTTTAATTGTTGCCGGGCGGTGGTGCCGTGCATGCGCGGCCGTGGCTACGGGCGCATCGTCAACATTGCTTCCATTGCCGGCAAGGAAGGCAATCCCCGGATGGTGCCCTACTCCTGCACCAAGGCCGGCGTGATCGCGCTGACAAAATCTCTTGGCAAGGAACTGGCGACGGAAGGGATCTGCGTCAACGCAGTTTCTCCGGCGGTCGTCCAGACGCGCATTCTGGAGCAAGTGACGCCGGCCCAGATCGCTTATATGACGGAGCGCATTCCCATGGGCAGGGTGGGCAGAGCCGAGGAAATTGCCTATGTCGTGCACTTTCTGGCCAGCAGAGAATGCTCGTTTGTGACGGCTCAGTGTTACGACGTAAGTGGCGGTCGCGCCACTTACTAACTACAGTGTGCGCCGAAGATACCCGTACCAGAGATGAACGCCTCGTCGCACAACCCGCTGGATCGCGCCACCACGCGGGCGCGAGGGCGCCTGATGCCCTTTCTGCTCCTCATGTACATTCTCGGATTCCTGAATCGGACCAACATCGGCTTTGCGAAAGACGCGCTGCGAACTTCAGCACACATCTCCAACTTCGCTTATGCGCTTGGCGCCGGGTTGTTCTTTGTGAGTTATGCGGCCTTCGAGATCCCCAGTAACCTCATCCTGCATCGTGTGGGCGCGCGGATCTGGATGACGCGCATCATGATTACCTGGGGACTGGTTGCGGCGGCAATGAGCTTCACCAGGGGAGCGTGGTCTTTCTACATCCTGCGCCTGTTGCTGGGCGCGGCGGAGGCGGGATTCTTTCCGGGCGTGATTCTCTATCTCACGTACTGGTTCCCCAACCGATCGCGCACCGGAATGGTTGGGTTTTTCTACTTTGGACCACCGCTGGCGTTCATCCTGGGAAGCCCGTTCTCGGGTTACCTGATGCAACTCCAGGGCGTGGGCGGCCTCCAGGGCTGGCAATGGATGTTCCTCATCGAGGGATTTATGACGGTTGCTGTCGGCATCTGGACGTTCTGGTATCTGGACGACCGGCCGTCGGATGCAGCGTGGTTGCCCGATGACGAAAAGGCGGCGTTGTCAGCCGCAGTTGGGCAGGAGGATGAGGCCCGCATCGCGCATGGTCCGGTGGCATTCACGGCGGTCCTTCGCAACCTGCGAGTGCTGTATTTCGTTGCAATCTATTTCGTCATTCAGATGAGCATCTATGGCGTCATCTTTTATCTGCCGACCCAGGTGGCGGCGTTGCTTGGAGTCGGGGTGAATCTCGAGGTTGGGCTGGTAACGGCTGTGCCGTGGATCTGCGCGCTTGCCGCGACCCTTGTCATTCCGCGACTGGCTGAGCGTACCGGGCGGCATCGGATGATCGCGTCGGTCACGCTGGCAATCTCCGGTATCGGGATTGCCGTGTCGGCTTCGGCCAGTCCTTCTCTTGCCGTTGTGGCGCTGTGTTTTGCAGCAGCAGGATTCATCGCGGTGCAGCCGTTGTTCTGGACTTTCCCCACGTCGTATCTGGGCGGCGCTGCCGCCGCCAGCGGGATTGCACTGGTCAACGCACTCGGGACCCTCGGCGGATTCTTTGCTCCGAACGTTAAGGCCTGGGCAGATACCAGATTTGCATCGCAGCACGCTGGGCTCTACGCTCTGGCGGCAATCACGCTTGTCGGAGCGCTCCTGGTCGCTGTGCTTCTTCGTCCCGCCGATATTCCGGTCCCGTCTACGCCATAAAGAATGCAGGCCGCGGGCGATGCTCAGGCTTATAGCGTGAGAGGCTTCGCTGCCGTCGGCGCACCCGGTTCGCGGGCTTTGGAAGGCTTGGTGCCGAAGAAGGGTGTGATCTGTCCCGTCCAGCACAGGAGAATCGGGATGCCACGTATGAGCATCCCTGCTTGTGCTTCGCAGCACCACCAGAAGCACGGGAGAACGGAGTCTCTCCCATGGGATGAGCAGGGTAGATACCGGGATCGGCGAGCCAAGCTGTCGACCATGTTCCGAATCGTGCACCGCTTTCCAACTGTTAAGTTTCTGGTAAACCTGGCCGTTTTCGATGATCCGCCGCAGCCCGTTTCGGGAGTAGCTACGTCGGCATAATTCCTGTCAAACGTCGGTCCACAATTGTCGAGTTTGGGGCGGGCGGGAAGACTTCTTCATGCTGGAGCACGAGGCCGAGACGGCCGCGTATTACGGGCATTTGCAGGAGTCACGTGTCTTATCAGCGGGCTGTAGAGTCGGCATTGCATGCAGAGGAACGTGAGATCGCAATGACTTTCGAGGCGAATGCAGCACTGCGGGAGACACTATTTGGAAGAGAAGAACTCCGCCGGTATGCCGACCCGATTCATGGGGTCCCGATGGGAAGAAAAGCACAGTATGTTGGGGTTTGCGCTGGCCAGTGATCCTCGTGCACAAAGGCTCGCGGACGATCTGGCCGGACGCTTTCCCGATGATACCGTTGTTCAATTCAATTTTCTTCCTGCCATTCGTGCCACCTGTGAACAATCGTTCGCTGAAATCGCGCAGTAGAACGAAGTCCGAAGATGAGAAATGAGGGTCTGCGCCATTGCAAGCGTGAATTGCATGGCGTCCAGCATGAACGTGATCGGTGCGCTCTTGATGTCATGGATGGGATCGGCACCGAAAGCACTCGTCATCACAGCGAGCTAACGCATCCGCGAGCGCAACCAGAACCCCAAACAGCATAAGGCAACAATTGAACGAGTAATACCTGGTCCTGACCACGCGTCTACGGTACCTGCCTACTTGCTCCGCATATCCGAGTACCGCATGAGTGCGATATATGAAACGCCACCAACGAAAAAGCCGACGAACCACGCGTAGTCATAAAGCCACTGCACGGCCGGGACAAAACGCCCGATGAGGGCGCAACCAATGCCGAGGGCGAGCGCTGTCATAGCCCGGGGATTGATCCCGCTGCGATATTCATATTCGCCACCTCGCATGTACAACGACTCCAAATCGAGCTCTCGGCGACGCAGAACGAAGTAGTCTGCGACCATAATGCCGGCTACCGGTCCGAGCAGGCCCGAATAACCTACCAACCACCCAAAAATGTAATTGTGGAAGCTTCCGAGCAGCTTCCACGGCATCATGGCGAGGCCCAGAAATCCGGTGATGAGGCCGCCGGTGCGGAATGAGATCCACTGCGGGGACAAATTAGAAATGTCATTTGAAGGCGAAATCACGTTGGCGGCGACGTTGACATTCAGCGTCGCAATCAGCAGGGCCACCAT
>DATGJK010000438.1:0-2539 GCA_035295245.1 Acidobacteriaceae bacterium | reverse complement strand
AGAGGGCGTGCAGAGCGCGCTGAGCGCGATGCTGGGGCGAATGGCGGGACGGACGGGTCAAACCGTGAGCTGGGACGATCTGCTGAAGAACGGCGAGCGGTACACGATGAACATCAACATGTCGCAATTCACTTAGCGCTCTGCACGCGCCTGAACCTGGCGGCTGCAAACGTGGCCACGGCATTGCAGCTTGCGGAGGAACATACCAACTGCGAGCTGATAAGACGTGGCCTGCCTCGTTTGCTTTCGTTGGTTAGTGGCAGGTCGTTCCGTTAATGGCAAACGACGCCGGCACGCCGTTCGTGCCGTTCCAGGTGCCGGTGAAGCCCACGCCGTTGTAGCTGCCGCCTGCCGGGATCGATCCGTCATAGCTCAGGTTCTGGACGGTGACGTTGCTGCCGCTCTGGCCCGCTGCTCCGTTCCAGAGGCCGCTAATGGTCTGGCCGTTGGGGAAGGTCCAAGTCAGAGTCCAGCCGGACCACGGAGTTGAGCCTGTGTTCTGGATCGTGATGGCGGCCTGGAATCCGCCGGGCCACTGATTGACGATCGAGTAGGCGACGTGGCAACTGGATGATCCGCCACCACTGGCCGCCTGAGTTGTGGCCGTGGCTTGCGCGGAGGAAGCGGAAGTGCCCGCCGCGTCGACGGCTACGATCTTGTAGTAATACGTGGTCGAGGGCAAGAGGCCGCTGTCGGAGTAACTGGTCGCGGTGACGCCGCTGGCGATCTGGTTGGCGGAGGAAGGCGTGAAGCCGCTGGTGGTGCTGCGATAGACGTTGTAGCCGGCAATGGTGCAATTGGCCGGCGCCGTATCCGCGTTCCAGCTGAGATTAATCACGCTCGACGATGCCGCGGTTCCGCGCAGGCCGCTGGGCGCAGAAGGCGCGGTGCTGCACTGGGCGCCCCCGCCAGTGGATCCTGCCGCGGCGCTCACGGAGAAGTTCGACATGGCGAGGCCCTGCCCGCCCGTCCAGATCTCAAAGCCGAACTCGATATCGATGAGCCACCAGGATGGGTCGAGGCTGCCGCGCGACACGGCATCCGAGAAGAACGGCAGCAGGTTCAGGTTGCTGACGCCGGTGACCGGCGACGTGGCGACGTAGGAGATCACCTTCCAGGAACTCTGGTTGCCGGTCCAAACCTCATAATTCACGCCGTTGATGGTGGCAGTGGCCGTCTCGGAGCCGAAGGGCTGGATGGAGCCCTGATGATTGAGCCAGATCATCACTTCGGTGCCGTTCGGCTGGCCGGAAGTGGTGGACGACTGATTGAACCAGATGTCGTAGGCGGCGTCGTTGTTATATCCGGAGGGCTGCGTGAGGTTGACGCTGGTGGTCGCCGAAGCGATGTTGCTTTCCTGAATCGGAAAAGGATTGGAGCTGGTGCAGGTGCCCCAGTGGCATCCACGATAGAGGGAAGTGTAGGTGGCGGGCGCGCCATTCGTGGGGAGGTTGAAATTCGCAGTAGTGATATTGAAGCCGGTTCCGTTGATGGTGGCGCATTCCTGTGCGGAGGAGTTCCACTCATTCATCTGGAAGTTGTAGACGCCGCTGTCGAGCGGGATCACCGCCATGGACGAACACGTTGACTGCGCGACGGCGAACCGGGGGCTTGCGACGCACACCGCGAGGGCGGCAAACAGGATCGCCGCGTGCCTGAATTTCATCATGGGTACCTCTCCATCGGCCCGCCCGGGCTACACGGCAGCCGCGGACAGCGCTTGAGTATGTAAGGCAGCAGACCTGCAGCCGGAGGGTTCTGATCTGTTGTGTGTTTGTATTTTGGTCAATATACCACCCGTTATTTTTATGTCAATCAATAGCGTAGGTGGACAATCCAGGATGCTGTCCCGGCTCCCGCGCGCTGCGCGGGATGACAAGCTCTCTTCTATTTCTGCAGGGGCGCGAGCGGAATCTTCTTTCCCACCACATACCCAAAAGCGTCGAGGTTGGCGGAGACGCGTCCGGAATAGAGCTGGAACCAGGTTTTGTCGGGAGTGAGAAGGTTCTGGACGGCGGAGTAGTCCATGACCGGCAGGTCGATGGTGACGTGCACCTGGCGGTTGGAGAGGTTCAGGATGACGAGGACCTCGTCATCGCCCTTTTTGCGGAGAAAGCTGAGGACGGAGTCGGGCTCGGTGTTGTTGATCCAGACGACGCTGCCCGAGGTGAGGGCGGGCTCGGCGGTGCGCATCGCGAAGAGCTTTTTGTAGAAGGCTTCCGTGGCCGCCATGGATTTCTCGTCGTCGCCGTTGCCGCTGTCCTTCCAGCGTATCGGCGCGTGGCCGCGCCAGTGCGTCGCGGTGGGGTCGGCGACTTCCTGTCCGTTGTAGACGAAGGGAATGCCGTCGAGGGTGAAGTCGAGGATGTTGGCCGCCTCAGAGGCTTTTTCGCCGTACTGCACGACGGAACGCGGCCAGTCGTGGTTATCGGTGTAGTGCAGGAGGCGCGCGCCGCGCGGCATGTTGTCGTGCATCTGCTGCCACTCGGTGCGGATGTCGATGGCTGGGGCTCCGTCGCGCAGGACAGAGCGCAGCGCG
>DATGJK010000437.1:0-7060 GCA_035295245.1 Acidobacteriaceae bacterium | reverse complement strand
CTACATGCCCACCGACTGGAGCCAGGCCCTGATCACCCTCGGCAGCGCGCTCGATATCACCACCATCTGGACCCTGATCCTGCTCACCATCGGCATCTCGATTATTGCCAGGGTTTCCAAAGGGAAGGCGGCCGCAACCGTTTTTGGATGGTGGATTCTGATCACCCTTGCCCGAGTGGGAATCGCCGCAGCCATGTCTTAGGCTAAGGCAGCTTTCTGCAGGAAAGGCCCGCCATCCCCGGCGGGCCTTGATGTTTCCAGTTGCACTTGCGCTCCAAACGCCGAAGGCCGCTCGCCGTCCGCGCAGGACCCGTCCGGCCAGGACCCGGCCAGGCCCGGACAGGACCTTAGGACTCCTCCTCTTCCTCCACCGGCTTCTTCGCGTTCGCCACGATCTTCTCCGCGATCAGCTGCGGCACGATGTCGTAGTGATCCATTTCCATGTGGAAACTGCCGCGGCCCTGGGTCATGGCCGTCAGCGTCTGTCCGTAGGTCAGCATCTCCGCCATGGGCACTTCGGCGTGGACGGTGGTGGTGACGCCCTGACTGTCCATGCCGGACACGCGGCCCCGGCGCTGGTTCAGGTCGCCCATCAGCGCGCCCGCGAACTCCTGCGGCGCCTCGATGTCCACCTTCATGATCGGCTCCAGCAGTGTCGGCTTAGCCTGTTCCATGCATTTGCGGAAGGCCAGCCGCCCCGCCATCTTGAAAGAAAGCTCGTTGGAATCGACATCATGGTAGCTGCCGTCGTAGAGGATCACCTTGAAGTCGACGACGGGATAACCGGCCAGGTAGCCGCGCGCAGCTGACTCCACGATGCCTTTCTCCACTGCGGGGATGAAGTTCCGCGGAATGGCGCCGCCGAAGACATCGTTGACAAATTCAAAGCCGGCGCCGCGCGGCAGCGGCTCCATCTTGATTTTGCAGTCGCCATATTGCCCGTGGCCGCCGGTCTGCTTCTTGTGGCGTCCCTGGGCATCGGCGCGTCCGCGGATGGTCTCGCGATAGGGCACGCGCGGCGCCTTCAGCGTCACCTCGGTGTGGTAACGCTTGCGGAGTTTGCTCACCAGCGACTCGATGTGCGGCTGGCCTGCCGCGGCGATCAGGAATTCGTTCGTCTGCCCGTCGCGGAAGAAGCGCACCATCAGGTCCTCTTCCATGAGCTTGTGGACGGCGGGCGCCAGCTTATCCTCGTCGGCGCGCGTCTTGGGCTCAATGGCCCAGGTCATGGCGGGTTCGGGCATCGACACCGGCTCGTAAAAGATCTCATGCGCTTTATCGCCCAGCGTGTCGCCGGTCAGGCTCTCCTTCAGCTTGGCGACGGCGCCCAGATCTCCGGCATGCAGTTCACCCACGGGAACCGGGTTCCGCCCCTGCATGACGGAGAGGTGCGAGAACTTTTCAGCCGTGCGCCGGTTGTAGTTCTGGGCCGTGGCATCGTTGCGCAGGCAGCCGGAGAAGACCTTGAAGAAGCTGATGCGGCCGGCAAATGGATCGGTCATGGTCTTGAAGACGAAAAGGGAAAGCGGCTCGGCGTCGTCCACCTTGCGCATGACGATCTCCGGGCTGGAATCACCGGATTCAGCTTTCGCTTCGCCGTTTGACCCGGCGGCAACCGCAGTCAGCACGGCCCGGGCAGCCACCGGCTCGCGCTCCGTCGCTGCGGGCGCGTAGACCTTCAGAAAATCCAGCAGGTGATCGGTCGCGACATTCCCGAGTCCGCTGGTATAGAGGACAGGGAAGATGCGGTCCTCGCGAATGGCTTCGTGCAGAGCGGAGATCAGGTGCTGCTCGGGGATGGTGCCTTCGCGGAAGTACTCCTCCATCAGCTCGTCTTTGCCCTCGGCGACCAGCTCCACGAGGGTTTCGTGCGCCTTCCGCGCTGCATCCTCCAAATGCTTCGGGATCTCGCCAATCTTGCCGCGGCCATCGCCGCCGACCGTGTAGAAGAAAGCCTCCATCGTGACCAGATCGACGACGCCTTCAAAGCCCTTGTCGCTGGTGATGGGCAGCTGCACGGGAATGCACTGGCGGCCGAAGCGGTCGCTCATGGCGCTGAGCGTGGTCTCCACGGAAGCCGCGGCGCGCGGATGATCCATCTGGTTGACGACCAGAATGCGCGGCAGGTTGAATTCCTCGGCGTACTTCCAGACGCGCTCGGTCATGGCCTCAAGACCGCTCACCGCCTGGACGGTGACCAGAGCCGCTTCCACGGGGATCATCGCGGAACGCGCCTCGTGCACAAACATATGAAAACCGGGAGTATCGATAAAGTTCACCTTCACGCCATTCCACTCGGCGAAGGCGACAGCATTCTGCATGGTGGTGCCGCGGGCCACATCTTCCTCGTCATAGGCGGTAACGGCGCTGCCGTCTTCCACGCGGCCTTGTTGCGGGGTCATTTTCGCGGCATGCAGCAGAGCGGCGACGAGAGTGGTCTTGCCGCTGTGCGCATGCCCCACTACAGCTACATTGCGAATCTCACTTCCTGGATAGCTCTTCATAGCAAGGCTCCTTGTGGGAAAAAGGTGAGCGTCTGCCCGGCAGAGCAGCCGCGAAAACAGCTAAGTAGAAATCAGGGGCGGGAGATGCGCCTGTGATCGGCGGCACAGGGATACCGGAAGGGCGTCGTTGCAGGCGTCGGGGGTGAGCCGAGATGTATTCCGGCGCGCAGCCGATGCGTGCCGGAAGGTCCTGATACCCCATCGCCAGGTCCCCGGCAAACGCAGGTTTTCACCCGGCGTCCGCGGAAGAAGGGATGTTAGCACACGGAGCGCAGGTTTTCACGGCGCGAGCCGTGCCCGAAATTGCGTCCCCGCCGTACTATGGTGTCGAGGCAGGATCGCCAGCCCTGGGCGGCGCATCCCAAAAAGAGTGGGGCGTAATTTCAACTGGATCTGGTATGTCGGCGCGGCGGTCTGGTTTATTGACGCGGCGCTGGCAATGCATCACGGCGTTCTCCACCGCGGCATCACGAATGCCGCCATCGCGGCGATATTCCTCGCCGCCGGCCTCTTCTTCCGGCGCATGGCGCGCCGCCCCCCGGGCAGCAACAGCCAACGCTGAGGGCCGCTCGGCCGCTCGACGGTTGCGGAAGCATCGGGCAGGCGCTGGGGGCGCTTTCCAGGCGACAATTGGCGCAAGGCCCGTTGACAATGTTCGAGAGATATACGGAAAAGTCGCGCCGCGTCATCTTCTTTGCGCGGTACGAGGCAAGCCAATTCGGCTCGCCCCACATCGAGACTGAGCACCTCCTACTGGGTTTGCTGCGCGAAGACAAGGCGCTGGCCAATCGATTTCTGCACAGGCTTGCGTCGGTTGAGTCGATCAAAAAGCAGATTGAGAGTCGTACCGTAGTTCGCGAAAAGATCTCCACAAACGTGGATCTTCCACTGAGTGACGATTTAAAACGCGTGCTGGCCGATGCTGCTGAGGAGGCAGACCGGCTCTCGCACAAATTCATCGGCACTGAGCATCTGTTGCTCGGTCTGCTGCGCGAAGAGAATTGCTTTGCGGCGCAGCTGCTGAAGGAACGGGGCGTGGAAATCGACGCAGTTCGGGGAGAGATTGCGCGCTCGCCGATGGATCCGGGCAGGGGCTTCGGCAGTGGAGCTTCGCCCGCTTCGACCGTCTGCCGCGACCTGACCCAGGCTGCCATCGAGGGCCAGCTCGAGCCGGTGATCGGCCGCGAAGCTGAGGTGGACGCGCTCATCGCGGTGCTCAGCAGCCGTTACCGCAGGAGCGCTGTTCTGGTTGGTGAGCGCGGTGTGGGAAAGACGGCCATTGTCGAGGCCCTGGCCGAGCGCATCGCGCGCCAAGATGCTCCAGAGTCTCTTGCGAGCAAGCGCATTCTCGCGCTCGATTCCACCGCGACGGGCAACTGGATGAGAGCGGGCCGGCGCATCGAGGATGTGAGCAGCCTCATGCGAGTACTCGGCAGTACTTCAGCCGATGCGATTGTCTTCATCGACGATCTTTTCGATTTGCTCGCGGCGATTGCCAAATCCGAGTTGCCCAATTCCGCCGCCATCCGCCGTCACGAACTGCTGAGCAACCTGAAGCAGTGCATCGCCGCCTGCACGTCCAGTGAGTACAGTGAGGCGGTCGCGGCGATCCCCTGGCTGGGAACATCCTTCCGCCCGGTTTACGTGCGCCCGCTCGATGAAGAGACAAGCCTTGCCGTGCTGCGCGCGCGCAAAGGCAGCCTGGAGCAGTTCCATCAGGTTACGTATGCCGACGAGGCGCTTAAGTTTGCGGTGCACATCGGTTCGGCATCAGGCGATCCGCTGCCGGCCAGAGCCCTTGAACTGCTGGATGCAGCCGGCGCGTTGGCGCGGCTTCGTCAGCCGCCCCTGCCCGCAGAGATAGCGGAGCTTAAAAAGCGGATCGCTGTCATCTCGCAGCGTCTCGAGGATGCCATCGCGAATCACGAATTCGAAAAGGCGCGCTTCTATTCAGAAGAGCAGCGCAAGGAGCGGGAGAATCTGCGCACGCTCTGCGAGCAACACCATTTCGACGAGGCTGCGCAGGGCACCGTAGGTCCCGAACTTCTCGAGGAAATCCTCGCCCAGTGGTCAAAATACCCGTATACGCCGTAGCGCAGCGAGGCGGACATTTTGTCGCCGCCGGAGCACCTTGCTCAGTGCCCCGCCGCGGTTAGCTCCGGCTTGGCCATCTCCTCTTCGGCCAGCGTGAGGCACTCTTCCAGGATGTCCAGGGCGATGGCCGCCTCGTGCTCGCTGACGATCAGCGGGGGCGCGAGCCGGATGGAGTTCTCGCCGCAGCCCAGGATCAGCAGCCCGCGCGCAAACGCCAGATCGACGATGCGGTCGCGCAGCGCCGGAGCTGATTCGCGCGTTTCCTGGCTCTTCACGATTTCAAGCCCGATCATCAGCCCGCGCCCGCGCACCTCGCCCAGCGCCGGATGATTCTTCAGCCAGCCGCGCAGGCGCGTCATCATCGCCTCGCCCTGCTTTGTGGCATTGGCCATTGCTTCGCGCTCGATGATGTCGAGCGTGGCCAGCGACGCCGCGATGCACACCGGATTGCCGCCGAAGGTCGATGCGTGGGAGCCCGGTTTCCAGTCCATGATCTCTGCGCGCGTCATGCAGATGCCGAGCGGCATGCCCGAGGCAATGCCCTTGGCCATGCAGACGATGTCTGGCTCGACTCCGGTGTGCTCGATGGCCCACCATTTGCCCGTGCGCCCGGCGCCGCACTGCACCTCATCGGCCACCAGCAGGATGCCGTACTTGTCGCAGATGCGCCGCAATTCCTGCATGAAAATGGGCGGAGCTACGACGTATCCGCCCTCGCCCTGGATGGGCTCGATGAAGATGGCCGCGACTTCTTCGGGCGGCAGCACGGTCCGGAAAAGCCTGTCCTCGATGTAGCGCGCGCATCCCAGCGCGAACTCCTCTTCCGGCTGCGCTCCGCCGGAGCATCCGCGATAGGTGTAGGGATAGCGGACATGCGTGATGCCGGGAACCAGCGGCGCGAATCGCCGCCGCTGCTGCGGCTTCGATGCGGTCAGCGACAGCGCGCCCATGGTGCGCCCGTGGAATGCGCCCAGGAAGGCGATGATGTTCTGCCGCCCGGTGTGATAGCGGGCGATCTTCAGCGCGCACTCGATGGCCTCAGCGCCGGAGTTGCCGTAGTAGAAGCGGTGCGGTCCCGGCATGGGAGCAATCGCCGACAAGCGCTCGGAGAGGGTCACCAGCGACTCGTAGTAGAAGTCTGTGCCCGACATGTGGATCAGCTCGGCCGCCTGCTTCTGGATGGCCGCGACCACTTCGGGATGACAATGGCCGGTCGACACCACGGCGATGCCTGCCGCAAAGTCCAGGAACTCATTACCGTCGAGGTCTTCCACGCGCACACCACGTCCGCGCTTCGCCACCATGGGATAGGAGCGCGTGTAACTGGGCGAAATCAGCCGCTCATCGGCCTCTACCACGGCGCGCGACTTCGGCCCCGGCAGCGTCGTCACCAGCTTCGGGCCGTGCTGCTGAAAGATCTGCTTCGATACCGTCATGTTGCTCTCCTTCCGGGGTTAGGGAAATGCGCTTGCAGCCTCAAGAGAGTCTCGACGGCGCTGCGGAAGAAGCCACGAATCCTGAGTAACGGGGATGCGCCGTCAGAAAGAGGGAACTAGTCGCTGCCGAAGAGACTAGGTCGCGTCCGGGTAGGCAGGACGCGGAGAAAGCGGCGCGGCGCGATGGCGCGCACGAAGGAACCATTCCAGTTCCTCCGGCTGAAGCTGTCCGTATTGGAGCAGGCGTGGCGCATCGCTCGGTGATGTGAGCATAGCACGGCACGGCATCGATTCGACATCTTCAGGAGAGCAGCAGGAGATTTCCGGAGCCGAGGTTCTGCGCAATCTTTGCCAGCTTACGATCGAACGTTGCGAACTGGTCGGCTCCGGCGGAACTGGCCAGGTGCAGAGCGTCGGCGAAATCCATCCCATCGGCGAACCAGTCCAGAGCGCGCCCTACCGCTGTGGGCTCTTCGACGCCGACATTCGGTAAGCCCGCCAGTCCCCGCAAGGCTTTGGCGATCAGTTCGCGATCGAAGCCGTAGGAGAACCGCAGGACCCATTCTGTTTCCAGCAGGACGGATTTCAGGATGAGTATCGGCTTCGCACGGAACAGCTCGTCGGCCCGGGAGGTCTGCCGAGCGTCGTCGCGCGCAAGATAGCGAACCACAACATTAGTATCGACCGCGAGCATGACGCTCCTTCACGCCTTTCGCAATCGCCGCGTCCATCTCCTCAAGACTCTTCGGCTTCCCTTTGTAACGGAGAATCCCGGCGACTTCTTCGAAAGTAGTCGGCGGAAAGGGCTTTGCCGGCCGCAGCAGGACGCCCTCCTTCGTTTCTTCCACGACCAGTTCGGTGCCCGGCCGCCATTTCCGGCTCTCCCGGATCGATTGCGGCAGCACGACCTGCCCCTTGGATGAAATCCTGGTCTTCGATGAAATCCGCGTTACAGCCATTCTCCGGCTCCGGTAAGACGTAGTAAGATTCTACGCTATCATGCAGACCAGGCTCTACCCGTTTGCG
>DATGJK010000436.1:0-3511 GCA_035295245.1 Acidobacteriaceae bacterium | reverse complement strand
CAATGGGCGCGGGCGCAGCGGATTCGCGGTGCACGGCGGACATGACGGCGTCGGTGAATCCCGAAGAAGGAAGGATCACGTCATCGCGCGCGGAGAGGGCTGCATCGATTCCGGCGTCGGGGAGCGTGTTCGGATTGGGGGCGTGCGGGTTCATCGGGCCTCCTTAGGCGCCTGCACGGGGACGGCAGCGGGTGCGGCAGCGCGCGGCGGACGAGAGAACTTGCTGCGCAGCAGATCGCGGCCGCGGAAGAGGCGCGCCTTCAGCGTCCCTTCGGGAATATGCAGCGTGCGGGCGGCGGCGGGCACGTCCTGATCGTGAAAATAAAAGAGCAGGACAGCGTCGCGGTACTTCTCCGGCAGGGCCAGCACCGCGCGTCGAATCGCTTCGTCCCGGCGCGCGTTGTCGAGCACACCGGGGGAGAGACGCTCGTCCGGCGGCTCGGCAATTTCGTCCAGGGACTTCATGCCGGCGGGAATGCGGTGCAGCTCGGTGCGGTAACAATTTGCCGCCAGCGCGAAAAGCCATGTCGAAAACGCTGAGTCGCCGCGCCACTGGGCGAGATTTCTCCAGGCCCGCAAAAAAGCCTCCTGCGCCATCTCCTCAGCACGTCCGCGATCGCGGCAATAACGCCAGGCGAGATTCACGAGCGGGAGCTGCCAGCGCTCGACGAGCACAGCAAATGCATCCGTCTCGCCCGCGAGCACCCGGTTGACCACCGCCCGATCGTCGATCTCTGCGCGGTCCACGCTGCTTTCCTTTGCCCGGTATGACCTGCGATCAGGATGCGCGGTTGCGTTTTTTCTGTCGAGAAGAATCGCCGAAAGATTTTGAAACCGTCAAAGCACTGCCCTGGTCGTACCGGTTGAGCAAGGAGGATGGCCATGGGCACGGAAGGCTTTGAAGCGATGTCGGTGTTTGGGTTTTTGGCGGTGGGGGCGATTGCCCTGTTCACGATGATCACCGTTACGGCGTGGAGCGGCGAGCGCCGCAAGGAGCGCGAGGCATACTACAAGAACGACATGCTGAAGAAGGTGGCCGAGTCGCAGGGCCCCGGCGCCGCCTCCGCCATTGAACTGCTGCGCGAGGAGAACCGGATCATGACCACCCGGCGCAGGCAGGAGCTGAAGACCAGCGGCCTGATTGTGGGAGCAGCGGGTCTGGGCATGATTCCATTTCTCTATGCCCTGATTCACGGCGCGCCGATTTATATGGTCGGATTTCTGGTGCTCCTGGTGGGCGCAGCGCTGTTCGGCAGCTCGTATGTGGTGACGGTTCCCGAGTGATCCTCGTTCAGCCGGAAGCTTTTGCGGCAAGGTTAGGCATAGTTACGGGACGCGCAAAGCTGTACAATGTTTGACATTGTTTTATAATGTTAAGTATGCGAGTCGCCAAAACGGTCTCGATCACCTTGCCGCCTGACCTGCTGGATAAGGCGCAGGAGGTCGCGCAACGGGAGAATCGCACGATGAGCGAACTATTCCGTGAAGCGCTGCGCCGTTATATGAGCCAGGATCCGGAATGGGAGTCTCTGCTGCGCCGCACGCGCGCCAAAGGGAAGACCAGCGGAATCACCAGCGAATCGGAAGTGGAGCGGCGCTCGGATGAATTTCGCCAGGAGAAGCGCCGACGCGTCGCCCGATGACGCGTGTGGTCGCGGACACCAACATCTACATCTCAGCCCTGATGTTTGGGGGAAATCCGGGTTTCTTTCTGGACCTTGCGATGAGGCGCGCCTTTACGCTGGTTTCCTCTCCAGCGATTCTGGACGAGCTTGACGAGAAACTGCGCGAGAAGTTCGCCGTTTCAGAGGCAGATGCGCGGCTGATTCGAGCAAAGCTGGAAGGCGTTGTCCACCTGGCGAAACCTGGGTTCAGTTTACGAGTCGTGCGCGACGATCCCGACGAAGACAGGATTCTGGAATGCGCAGTCGCGGGCAAAGCGAATTGCATCGTCAGCGGGGATCGCCATTTACTTCGTCTCGCCTCCTATGAGGGCATGCCGATATTGACCGCCCGTGAGTTTCTCTCGAAAACGGGCGCCCTTTAAGACGTTAGTTGGCATCAGGTCGCCCGCCAGTCTCTGATGTTGACGATTCCCGAGCGGCAGCGTCGAACCGGCAGGAGAGAAAAACAGGAACTAAGGCCGGCCACGGGAGACCCGTTTGGGGAACCCGGAACCGGCCTTTCGCGTATCTGTTTTCAGTCACGGGGAACAGCTTGCATGCAGAGCCTGGGCGACACTTTCGGGCAGGTCTTTCTTGCCATCCGGGCCAACAAGCTGCGCTCGTTTCTGACCATGTTCGGCATCGCGTGGGGCGTGGGATCGCTGCTGCTGCTGGTGGGCGTGGGCGAGGGTTTCCGGTCAGGACAGAAGCGCGAGTTCGCGCAGCTGGGCAACGACCTGATCATGATGTGGGGCGGCAATGTGCCGTCCGTTGAGGGCCAGCATACGGGGATGCGCTGGTATTACCTGACGCTCTCCGATGAAGAGGCGCTGCGCAGCCAGGCGGGCGACCTGCGCTCGGTGACGGCGCTGATCCAGCGAAGCGACATCAAGCAGCAGAGCCAGTATCAAACCGCCGGCGGGCAGGTGCTGGGCGTGGAGCCAAACTACAGCGATGTGCGCTTTATGCCCATCGCGCAGGGGCGGTTCATCAACGCCAGCGATATGCGGGACCACAACCGCGTGATCGTGCTGGGGGAAAAGAGCGCAAAGCTGCTGTTCCCGGGACGGCCGGCGGTGGGCGAATTCGTGATCCTGAACGGCACGCGCTTTGAAGTGATCGGGGTCGCGGACAAGATTGGATTCGGCAACGCCGACTTTTTCAACCAGCAGGTGTATATCCCGCTCAGCGTGATGCAGGAGATGTTTCCCATCAAGGCTTATGCCGCGCCGCGGGATGCGGTCGATTCGATCGATTTTCAGCCGCGGGTGCGGGGCGATAACGTGACCGCCAAACACGAAGTGGAGCAGATTATTGCGCGGCGGCACGGCTTCGATCCGAATGCGCCGAACGCCTTCAACGAGTGGGACACGATCAACTCCATGCGGATGGTGGGGAAGATCTTCGATGCGATGGATATTTTCCTGGGCGGGGTGGGGCTGGTGACGCTCACGCTGGGCGCCGTGGGGATCATCAACATCATGCTGGTCTCGGTGACGGAGAGGACCAGCGAGATCGGCCTGCGGAAAGCGCTGGGGGCGACGAAGCACAGCATCCTGGTGCAGTTCTTCCTGGAAGGCCTGACGCTGACCGGGGTGAGCGGGCTGATGGGGATCGGCGGGTCAGCGCTGTTCATGTTTGTGCTGCAGAAGGTGGTCGGCAACGGGCTGCAGGGCTTTGATCCGCCGCGGCTGCAACCGTGGTCGGCAGCAGTGGCGCTGGTTTCGCTGAGCCTGTGCGGCGTGGTGGCGGGACTGTATCCGGCGGCGCAGGCGGCGGCGATGGAGCCGGTGGAAGCGCTGAGGGAAAGCAGTTGTTAGTTGTTAGCTGTTAGCTGTTAGCTGTTA
>DATGJK010000435.1:0-3840 GCA_035295245.1 Acidobacteriaceae bacterium | reverse complement strand
ATCAAAGCAGCTGGCAAGGGGCAGTCGAGTACTAGGGCCCGAGGTCCCGGTCGAAAAATGACAGCTGCCACTTCCCGTGCATCGTTCGGTTGGCGTCACGCAGCAGATCGGTGATTTTCTTGACCCGTCGAATTCGGCCGGCCTTCGGAATGCTCGTCCATAGTTTCTCCCCTGCCTGGCTGAGGACTTCCCGGCTGACGCGCCTCCCCTGCTCGGTGGGGATCAGAAGCCGGATTCGCCTGTCCTCGACGCTTCGACGGATGCTCACAAGTCCCTTGTTCCTGAGGAGAGAGCACGCACGACTCGTTTCGTAGTCGGATAGCTGCGTCTCGCCGGTTAGCTGCGACTCCGTGTAAGCATTCTCGGTCTGGTCCGAGCGGTCCGCCTCTGCTATGGATCGCTGCAGCGCATAGAACGCCAGATAAGTAAGGCGCCTGCGACGCAGTTCAGGCAGAGTGACCAGCAGGAAGAGATTGCCCATCGGACCGAGGGCAGAACCGAGCCTTTCTCGACGATTCACGGCATTACCTGCATTTTTGCGAGCATCTTCTGTACGGCCTCGTCGATCGAAGTGTCATGTTATTCATTAACTTAGCTGCGGATTTAGGCGCCTGCACTCCGAGAAAATCGCATGGAATACTGCCTCGGACGAGGGCTCGGTTCCAACGCGGCCTGTTCGTCTCATCAAAAGACCTGGCCTCGTTCCTGACGAGATAACTGTAGATGCCTTTGGCTGTGATGCGGCCCAGGGCAATGCTTGCTTCGCAGTGCGGAAGTTTTGCTTAAACCGGGGCAGGGGCGTTAAAGCCGGATCTCCGATCTGCTGCGTCAACGCGCGCGATTGGGGATCGCTTTGGCTGGAACTGTCCACCGCGCGATGCTGAGCAAGGATGAGAGCGACGCCCAATGATGGAGAACCCGCTGGAAGCCGCACTCCGGTCCGTCTTCTGGTCAGAACTGGATATGTACGGGTGCCCTCATGCCAGCAGGAACAGCAACGCGAGGCCGTCGCGCAGGAGGTCAAGTTGAAGATTGAGTACCTGGAAAGTTCGCAGATTGACTCGCTATCCGCTCGCGAGTGGATGCGGAAAGCGACCGAGGCATTCCGACCAAGCGCCGGGAGTAAGGCATTCCCGCCGTCCGGCCATTCCGAGGAAAGCGATCAACACCCGATGTTCATCAGCTACGGCTGTACGCGGATTCAGCTCGGTAACGTTCGGCCCCTGCACGCGGCGGCATCGCTCCGGCAGCTTGTCGTGTGCGCGGCTGGGGCTTCGAGCCTCTGGCCTCATCTCCCCGGTGGGGCATTTCTCACGGAGCACGAGCGCATCCAGTGCGCCCGCCGCCGCTTTGATCGGCAGCTACCGTCGGCATGGCTGGTTCCGCACAATGATCTCGGACCCGTCGCGAGGGGGACCGGCCTGTGAATCAGCCCACAGATGCCCCTGCCGGCGTCACACCCGGTCCTCCGCCGACGATTCCTCTGCCTGAGAGGCGCGAGAAGCGCAGCGCCAGCAATGGGTCTCAGCAGGCCTCGAGCGCCGCCGTAGTCGCCGCGATCCTCGAAGTTGGCCGCCAGCGGAAGGAGTTGCTCGACAAAGCACGTACTGCTTTACTGTCAGGCAATGATGCCGAGGCGCTTCGCTGCACGCGCCAGCTTTGCGGGCTCCCCGCCTGAGGTGGCAACGATGAAGAGAGTCATCGAACTCATCCGAGTCAGTACGGAACGGCAGGCGGCGGATGATCGTGCTTCCATCCCGGCGCAGCACGCCGTCAACAGGCGAACCTGTCAGCAGTACGGGCTGGAGATCGTCCGTTCCATCCAGATGTCAGACGTCTCGGGCACGACGGTGTTGCTGACTCCCGAGATTCAGCAGCTGATGCAGCTGATGGAGTCACCCGAGGTCGAGGGTGTGGTAGCCCGGGAATTCAGCCGGCTGATGAGGCCGGAAAACTTTGCCGATTACGCGCTGCTCCAGGCATTCGTCGATTCGAAGACGGTCCTGTATCTTCCCGAGGGCCCGATTGATTTCAGTAACAAATCGGGCCGTCTGATGGGTGCGATCCGCGCAGCGATTGCCGGGTTAGAGAGGACCGAGATCCTCGAACGTATCTGGAGCGCTAAGGAAGAAAAGAGGCGCCGCGGCGAACTCGCCCAGAGTTCCATCGTTCTGCCCTTCGGAGTGGGATACGAGCGGGAGCGCGGCTTTTACTACAAACCGGAAGCCGAGCGGGTCCGTGAAGCATTCCGGCTGTTCCTTGCGGGCAATCACAGCTATTCGCAGCTCGCAGAGACGGTAGGAGTCACGCCCCGCGGCATGCATTGCATCCTGCGCAACCCGATCTGGACAGGTTGGCGCGTCATCGACAAGAAGCGGGATCCCTCGGGTCGGGGCAAATACCCCGGTGTCGATGGTCGCCAATCGGATCGCCGAAAGGTGGCCCGCGCTCCCGAAGACGTGATCCGCGTTCGGGTAATTGAGGAACCCCTCGTCTCACAGGCCGATTTCGACGCCGTGCAGACGATCATGGACAGGAAGCAGGAGAGGCACTGGCGAAGCCAAGGCGACTACGAGCACCGATTCACCTATAACGGTTTCCTCACCTGTTCAGCGTGCGGAAAGGTGATCCACACGGCTTTGGCGCGACACGACTATTACGCCTGCAAGGGGCGCCGGATCGATCACATCTGCCAGGCGAAATACATGGATCGCCAGAAGCTTGAAGGGATCCTCGACGGCCTCTTCTCAGAGCGGCTGATCGACCCCGGTTTCCTCGGGAAGTGCGTCGACTCAGCCCGCGCGCGCTCGGATCAGAAGGACTCCGAGCTCCAGATCGCGAGGCTCACGGCGGAGATCAATACTCTCCAGCGCAGACGAGATCGCGTCATTGACGCTTTCATTGAAGGAGCCATTCCTTCCTTCGAGCGCGACGACCGCCTGACGCACATCGACGAAAGCATCGACGCGGCGAAGAAGATCCTGGCCAGGCAGGATGTTGATCCCGGCCTCGATACCTCCCGCCTGATCGAGGCATTTGCGCCCCTTGCCGAGTGGGAGTACTGGACCAGGGAACAGAAGCGAATCGTTCTGGCTTCTCTGATCCCGGATATTCGGGTTTCTGACTATCAGGTGGAATCGCTTGGCCTGGATCCGTCCTTGTTCAGCAACAAAAACACCCGCAGGGGCAGGGATTCATCGCAGCGGCCAGCATGAACGCCGCCGGAAACGTCAGCGACATGGAGGCGCGCGCGATGGTCACGTGACGGTCTTCGAGCGGCTGCCGCATCACCTCGAGCACATTGCGCGGGAACTCCGGCAGTTCGTCGAGAAACAGAACGCCGTTGTGCGCGAGCGATACCTCGCCCGGCCGCGGGATGACTCCTCCACCGATCAGGCCCGCGTCGGAAATGGTGTGGTGCGGCGCGCGGAAAGGCCGCTGCGTCACCAGCCCGGCCTCGGCATCGAGCACGCCGGCGACAGAATGGATCTTCGTCGTCTCCAGCGCCTCGTCAAAGGTGAGCGGCGCGAGAATCGAGGGCATCCGCCGCGCGAGCATGGTCTTGCCTGACCCTGGCGGTCCGATCATCAGGATATTGTGCCCGCCGGCGGCAGCTACCTCGAGGGCGCGCTTGGCAGCCTGCTGACCGCGCACGTCGGCAAAATCCAGCGCGAAGTGCTGCAGCTCGCCGAGAACTTCGTTCGCCTCGACTTTGAACGCGGGTACAGTGATGCCGCCGTTCCCGGCCTGATTCAGCAGGTCGCGTACCTGCAGGAGGGTCTCGACGGGGTAGACGCTGACACCATCGACCACCGCGGCCTCGCGGGCATTCGCGCGGGG
>DATGJK010000434.1:0-4991 GCA_035295245.1 Acidobacteriaceae bacterium | reverse complement strand
CTGAGTCGAAAGCTGGCAAGGGTTGCGTCTGGCCGGTCCGTCATACGTTGTCTCCAGAAAAATGTTTTCGTTCCCGACTTGTTCTGCCGACGTGAGTGCAAAAGCGCACTGAGCCCGGAAGGTAACGACTTTTTTCTTCGCGTGGCGGGCGGTTCGATGGAGCCCGCGGAGATATTTAATATTGGTCCCGAACTATAGTTGGACCGGAAGACAGCTGTCAACTGACGTGGAATCAGTGTCTCGCGTTCCGGTACAGGAGGAGCGGATGCAATTCGGATTGCGGCAGATGCCTAGAACTACCTGGCGCACCTTGGCTGTTTGTCACTAAATTGCGCAGGTGGAAGAAGTTTTCAGCGCGGCAGTCGACGCTGGAAGACGAGCGCCGCGGCTCCGCGCAAGCGCGCGATCTCGCTCTCCTGGGTGGGACGAATCAGCGGCGGCGTGCCGGCCAGCATGCGGTTAGCGGCTTCTTTTTCAATCACCGGACCAAACCGATGCCAGGCGGCGGTGATGTCGCCGGCGATCAGAACCGCGCCGGGCGACAGGCCAGCGATGATCATGCGCAGCCCACGGCCGATGTTTTCCGCCTGCTTGGCCAAAGCCTGCGCAGCTGCCGCGTCGCCCGATTCGGCAAGGCTGAGCAGGCCATGGAAGCCGATGGCCTTGGCGCGCGGCTGCAGCTCGCGGTAGTAGCGCAGCGCAGCCCGGCAGGAGGCAAACATCTCCCAGCATCCCTTTTGTCCGCATCCGCACTTTGGGCCGTTCGGATCGATGACCACGTGGCCGAATTCGCCGGCCATGCCATGATGCCCGGAGATGAGCTGGCCATTCGCGAAGAGAGCGGCGCCAACACCTTCAGAGACCGTGACCAGCACCGCGTCGCGCACGCCATCGATACGCGAAAAGGTCAGCTCAGCGAGCAGGCAGGCCGTGGCAGCGTTCTCCATCTTCACAGAAAGCCCGAGCTTGTCTTCGATGGCGCTTTTCAGATCGTACTCCGCCCAGTGCAGGTTGGGAGCGAAGATCATGCGCTGCGTCGCGGGATCCACGCGCCCGGGCAGACTGATGCCGATCCCCTCAACGGAATTCCGGGAATGCGAGGTCTGCATCTGCCGCATGGATTCAATGAGCAGGCGGGTCGAGGCGACCGGATCGCCGGTGAGCGGGACCTGCGAACGTGAAAGCAGGCGGCCGTTCAGGTCGACGACAGCTACGGTGGCGCGGCCGGGATGGATATCAATGGCGATGGCGACGAGGTCTTCATTCAGGCCCAGCAGCGTAGGGCGGCGGCCACGCGGCGCTGATGCGACTGAGCCTTCCCGCACCCAGTTCTCGCCAATCAGCTGTTCGACGATCTGCGATACCGTGCTGCGCTGCAGACCGGAGCGCCGCGCCAGGTCGGCGCGTGAGATGGGATGGCTGGTGCGAATCAGCTCGAGGACGATGTCGCGGTTGATGCGCCGCGCCGTTTCACTGGACGCCAGCTCCATGTCGCTGAGATCGACGTGGCGAATGCCGCGGGCGTGGCGGCTTACAGCTGAGCCTTTGACCGGACCTGATGAGGCGGGCGACTTCCGCACCAACCGTTATCCTCCTGCTGCAGGGCAGCGGCATCTGCAACGGTCAGAATAACTGCAAATTGCAGCGATGCTGCAATTATTGGTTGACGCCGCTGGCCAGATAGCCGCCATCGACGGCGATGATCTGACCGGTAACGAAGGAGGCGGCTTCGGAGGCGAGGAAGACAGCCGCGCCCACCAACTCATCGAGCTCGCCATAGCGACCGATCGGCGTGCGCATCAGGACCTCATGCCCGCGCGGCGTCTTGTTCAGCAGCTCCTGATTCAACTCGGTGGGGAAGAAACCGGGCGCGATGGCGTTCACGCAGACGCCGTGGCGGGCAAGCTCGACGGCCAGCGATTTGGTCAACGCGCCCATTCCTGCCTTGCTGGCGCCGTAGGCAGCCACCTCGTAAAAGGCGACGAAGGTGGCAAGCGATGCAATATTAATGATTCGTCCCCAGCCGTTGCGCACCATTCCGGGGGCGACAATCTGGCACGCGCGGAAGGTGCCGGTGAGGTTGGTTTCGAGGATGCGATGCCAATCTTTTTCGGCGCACTCGAGAGTGGGCACCCGCTTCGTCGTCCCAGCGGCATTGACGAGGATGTCTACCTTGCCGAACGTCGCGAGCGCCTGATCGTGGAGGGCCTCAAGCGAGCTGCGGTTGAGGACATCGGAGGTGGCTTCGAAGGTGCGCCTTCCGCGCTTGCGAATCTCCGCTGCAACACACTGCACCTCGGCGGCGCGGCGGGAACTGGCGACCACATCGGCGCCGGCCTCGACGAGACCGAGAGCGATGGCGCGGCCAATGCCGGAGGTTCCGCCGATGACTAGTGCTGTGCGCCCGCTCAGGTCAAAGCGATTTGTGATGTGTTCCGCCGTCATGCTGAGCAAGAATGCTGCGGCCAAAGACACATAGTATGACAAACGGCAGAATAAATTCGGAAGGCGAACGTATTACTGGGCTTCGCGCGATGTCTTCGCCAGGCAGAAGCGCAATTTCTTTGCTCCCGACTCAACTCCCGCTTAATCTTCGTCTCCCGCTTCAGGCAGGTTCTCGGCCGGCTTTTCCGGGTTGATCGCCGGGCGGCCCGCCTGGCGCAGCACGTCATTGATTTTGGGAAGCTGATTGCTGCGAAAGTCTTCCCAGGCGGGAAGCGCTGCCTTGGCCTCCTCCTCGACATGCGAGGCGCTGGAGAGCAGCGTTTGCGTCGCCGGCTCGTCGGCCTGGTCGAATTCCGCGTAGAGCTGGCCGGCTTCGGCAGTCACCTCGTCCAGGGTAGGCGCGGCCTTCGCGCCGGCCTGCTCCGGAGACGACTGGCCGCCCCTTGCACGACCACCGCCGCCCAGCAGCGTTTTCAGGGCCGAATCATACGGCGCGAGCTGGGCAGCAATCGCTGCGTTGTCTTTGGCTTCGAGCTGCTCCTGGACAGAGTGCGCTGCAAGGTCGGCATGTGCGATGTCGTTCAGCGTGGAGTACATCGCCAGCTCCGCGGTGTGCAGCGCTTCAAGGTCCGCCGGCGAAGTGTGGATGCGCGGGTCCATCTTCACGGTCAGCGGCTGCGTTTCTGTTTGGCCATCGACGGTGAGGCGCACCGTGTAGGTGCCGGGCAGCACCAGCGGGCCCTGCGGAACCAACGGCGTGCGCCCCGGCACTGCGGAGATGGGGTACTCGTAATGTGGAGAAACCGGAGCCGTCATACGCAGATCCCACACCCAGCGATGCATGCCGGCGGTGACGGGCAGCGGCCGGTGAATCTTTGGCCAGTAGGGCGGAATGAGATTGGTGCGCAGTTGCTCCGGCGTGGGCGGCACCGAGTCGATGCTGGCGTACGTGCGCAGTACCTTGCCGCCGGCGTCGAGAATCTCGAACCTCACCGGTCCCTGCGCCGCCTGTTTCAGGTTGTAGTCGATGATCGCGCCGTTCGGCGGATTCTCGCCCATAGGCTCATCCGGCGGCATCGGCGTGTCGGTGTAGTTGCTGCGGCGGACGCGCCATGCATCGGCAGGCTTGAACAGTGCCGGCGGCTGGCGGTTCGCGGCGAGTTCGCGCAGTGGCTCCAGGTCGTCCAGCACCCAGAAGGAGCGGCCATGCGTGGCGACGACCAGATCGTCGTCGTGCACGAGCAGGTCGCGCATCGAGGTGTGCGGCAGATTGTATTGGAGCGGCGTCCAGTGTTCGCCATCGTCAAAGGAGACGAAAACGCCGTGCTCAGTCGCTGCGTAGAGAAGGCCTTTCTGCGCCGGATCGGCACGGATCGCGTTGACCGGAGCGTCGTTGGGCAGGCCCGCGCTGATCGATTGCCACGTTTTTCCGCCGTCGTGGGTGCGGTAGGCGTAGGGACGCAGGTCATCGATGCGCATGCGGTTGACGGCAACGTAAGCCGAATCGTCGTCGAAGCGCGAAGCATCGATCTGCGCGATCTTGCTCCAGGGAGTCAGGCCGGGGGGCGTGATATTGCTCCAGTTTGCGCCGCCGTTGCGAGTGATCCAGACCAGGCCGTCGTCGGTTCCGGCCCAGAGGGTCTGCGCGGTTTTGTAAGAGGCGGCCACAGCGTAGATCACGCCACGGCGCTGCGCCTGCTGTTCCGGCGTGAGCGCAGCCAGCGACGCGGGCTGGCCGCTGTGCTCCTGGCTCAGGTCAGGACTGATCGTTTCCCAGGTATGGCCGTAGTCCATGGTCCTGAACAGGTGATTCGAAGCGTAATAGAGGGTGCGCTGATCGACGGGCGAGAACAAAATCGGCTCAGTGCGATCGGCACGGAAACCCGGCTTGCGCATGGGCAGCGGGGTGACATTCTGCACCTCGCCAGTAACGCTGTCGTAGCGCGACACCTCGGTGCGGCCAGCGCCGTACACAATGTTCGGGTGCAGCGGATCGGGCGCGGCATAGCCGTACTCAATGATGCCGGCCGGATGCCATTCGCGGAAGGTAATCTCGCCGTCGTTGCCGCGCGTGGAAATGCAGACCGACCCGCTCTCCTGCTGTCCTCCGCATACCTCATATGGGAAGGTGTTGGTCGCCGCGACGTGATAAATCTGCGCCGTGGGCTGGTTATACCAGGAACTCCAGCTCTCGCCGCGATTGACGCTGATGACCGCGCCCTGGTCGCTGACCAGCAGCAGAATGCGCGCGTCGCGCGGATTGATCCAGAGGTTCTGGTAATCGTCGCCACCCGGCGCGCCGCGCAGGCTGATCCACGTCTTGCCGGCGTCGGTGGAGCGCACGGTCACGATGCTGGTGACGTAGACCGTGTCGGGATCCTCCGGGTCGGCGACGGGAACCGACAGGTCGCCGCCGCCAATCTTCATCGCGGGACGCGGATCGTCGGTGATCTTCTGCCACGAGGCGCCGGCGTCGTCGGAGCGGTAGACGCCCAGTCCTCGTCCGGATGCGTAGCCGCCCTCCACTTTGGTTGAAAGCGTGGCGT
>DATGJK010000433.1:0-15145 GCA_035295245.1 Acidobacteriaceae bacterium | reverse complement strand
TTGGTCTGTACCAGAAGTTCGGCTACTGGCCCACGTACCTCACCGCTCTGATGGCGCGAACTCCGAACAGCGCCGCAGGCCGCACCGGCACGCTGCTCTCGGCCCTGTCGCGCCAGCAGCGGGACGCTGCCATCGCCGCCTGCGCCCGCATCACGCATCGCATCGACCGCGGACTTGATCTCAGCGACGAAATCCGCGCCGCGCTCAAACTGCGCGTTGGCGACGTCGTCCTCGTCTACACGCGCAACATCCTCGACGGATTCGCGCTCTGCATGAACGGCCCCGGCTCCGAGGGCGGGGAGAAGACTTGCTACGTGAAATTCGCCGCCGCGCGCTCCGGGCCCGGCGCGGGAGGCCGCTTCACCCGTCTGCTTGAGGCCTGTGACGCCTTCGCCATCTCCCGCGGCGCCTCACTCGAAGGCGGCGTCAATCTGGCCCGCGAGGACGCTTTCCGCCGCATGCGCGCCCACGGCTGGCAGGTCAGGGCGCAGGGCGTGGCCATGCTCCGGCCGCACGGCCCTGGCCATAACCGCCCCGACGCCTACGTCATCGACGACTGGCGCTGAACCGGGTCAATCGAGCCGCGTGGCTGTCACTTCCACCTGCATTTTGCCTTTGTCGCGCAGGTCGTCGGCGGAGAAGACCACTGTGGGCTTCTCCATCGGCACCAGCACACGCGCTTCCCATTTGTCTTGCCGAATCACAGGCTGACCAGGAGCCGTGGGCGTTCCCGAGGGGCCGGAATCCGCGAGGCTGGTGACGTCGGCGGCCAGCCGGAAGCTGATCCCATTAGCGCTCTCTTCCATCCATGAAATGTCGAAATCCACCCCAATGTCGAGATACGTGAACGTATTCGGACTCGTCGCCACTGGCACCTTCTCTCCGGTTCGAATCGACTGATTCCGCTCCGTTCCTTTCGTTCCAATCGTGGCCACGAACGAACGCGTATTCACCACCCTGCCGGCATCGTTCGTCTGCTCGACAACCAGATTCAGCTTGAAGTGATGTTCACTCGGAGCCGCCTTCGAAGGCTGCTCACTTTGCTGCGCGAATAAAACCGTTGGGGAAATTGCCAATGTAATAGCCGCAAGGAAGACACTCGTTCGTTTCATCGGAGATCCTTTCTCGTTGAGTCAATCTGTTTCTCGTCCTCATCCAGAGGACGAATCTTCAGTGCGGCGATCTGGATGGGATCGCCCAGATGCTGCTGTGCCTCGATCACCTGCTTCTTAACATCAGGAGGCGCCTGCGTTACAAACGCCAGCAGCCTCTGCTCCTCCAGCGACAGCGGCTCTGGCGTCGGGAAGACCTCCTGCTTGGGCAGCCTGCGCTCTGCTCCTGGCCTCGCAAAACTGTTGTCCTGCTGAGCGAAGCTTTGGCGCTGTTGTTTGTGCCGAAGTGAACTCGAAGAACCTGTATTTCTCTTTTCACTCCCTTGTTGCAAATCCGCATGCCGCACCACGCTGGCGACTCCCGGCGCCTTCGGCGTCCACGCAATCTGCGCCGCCTGCGGAACGCGCAGCAGCATCCACAACGCGAAGGCTGCAATCAGAACAGCGGCGCAGCCCGGAGCCGCCCAAACCCACACGCGCCAAGGAGACCGACGCTGCGGCTCCTGGTCCGCCAGCATCCTCACGCGTGCAAGCGCCACCCGCGGCTCCGAGAACAGCGCAGCATCTGCATACCGGCGTAGGGCGGCGTCTATCCGATCGTCGAATTCCGTCCGGTCATCCTCGTGCATACCGCCGCTCCTCCAGCGCCGCCATCTTTTCCCGCATCAGTTGCCGTGCGCGCATCAGCCGCCGCCGCACAGTACCCTCCGGAACACTCATGGCCGCCGCAATTTCCCGCGAATTCATCTCCGCCGAGAGCACCAGCGGCTGGCGAAATTCTTCCGGCAAGCTATCAATCAGTCCACGCATCGCCCTCTCCCAATCCGCCGCCACCACCACAGCTTCCGGACCCGCGTCCGCGCCTGCCATCTCCTCGTCCGGCGGAAGCGGCCCACGCTGCCGGTCCAGCCTCATCCGATCCACCGCCGCCCGCCATGCCGCCCGCGCCACAAACGCCCGCTCGTCGCGCAGATCGCGCCAGCCGCCCGATCGCAGCAGCTTCAGGAAAACCTCCTGCGCCGCATCCTCCGAGTCCGCCACATTGCGCAGGACTGCCCACGCAACTTTGCAGGCGAAGCGCCACTGGCGTTCCATCAGCCCGGCGAACGCCGCTTCATCCTCGCTACTCACGTCTGCGGGCTCCTCGCTTGCTGCTCTTCATCGCCAAAGACGGGGCAGCTCCGCCGACTGTTCACAATTCTTTTCGCAGTGCCCCCGTATAAGCGGGGTAGCCTATCCTGACTGCACCGTCACTGAGCGACAGAGCGGGCTTCGCTGCAACTTCCATCGCCCAGCCGCATCCTGATAGCGTCAGTTCTGTTTGGAGAAACGAACCGCATGAGCACTGTCCCCACGACCCTGTCGTTCAACGCCGGATCCCCTGTTTCCGACGCGGCCCTCGACCAGATCTTCCGCCAGGCGCGCACCTTCACTGCCTGGCTGCCGAAGCCGGTTTCACAGGATCTGCTGCGCCAGGCAGTTCAGCTGGCCCTGCTCGCGCCGACCAGCGCCAACAGCTCGCCCGCGCGTTTCGTCTTCGTCACCTCGCCCGAGGCCAAAGCGCGGCTCAAGCCGGCGCTCGCTCCCGGCAACGTGGACAAGACCATGGCCGCTCCTGCGACCGCGATCATTGCCTGGGACACTGAGTTCTACGAGCACCTGCCCCGTCTCTTCCCGCAGGCCGACATGCGTCAGTACTTCGTGGGGAACGCGAAGCACGCCGAGGAGAGCGCCTTCCGCAACGGATCGCTCCAGGGAGCGTACTTCATCCTCGCGGCTCGGGCGCTCGGTCTCGACTGCGGGCCGATGTCCGGGTTTGACGCCGCGAAGGTCAACGCCGAGTTTTTCCCTGACGGCAAATGGAAGGCCAACTTCCTCTGCAATGTGGGTTACGGCGACCGCAGCAAGCTCCACCCGCGCAACCCGCGCCTCACCTTTGACGAAGCCGCCCGGATCCTCTGAGCCTGTGCTCTGTACGTTGCATTTCTTCCTTGCCTCGCACCATCGACCTCCGCTAAGCTTGCGCGAAACCCACTCCACCGACGAGGTCTCTTATGGATCCCCAACAAACGCAGGCCATGCATGCCGCGATGGCCATGCTGGCCATCATGCCGTTCTTCTTTCTGATCTTCGCCGTCATCGTGATCATCCCGATGTGGTTCATCTGGAAGAAGGCAGGCTTCAGCCCATGGCTCAGCTTGCTCAGCGTGCTGCCGGTCATCAATCTCATCATGCTGTATGTGCTGGCGTTCACGCAGTGGAAGGTGGTTCCCGTGGCGCAGCCTTCATACCAGCCGGCGTACCAGCCACCCCAGTATCCGCGTGTTTAGTTCACGGCGCTGACTTGCCCAGGTGCGGTATCGGTTCAAACCAGGCCGCATAGCCAGCCGGGGTGCAGGTCGATGCGGACCCTCTCGTGGACGAGGATCGAATGGTCGTACAGCGGCTTCGAAATACGCATCGGCATCGCCTGATCAGGGTAGGTCTCCACGCCTCTACCCGCGGGTGACAGTGCGGCTGCAGCAATTTCGAAGAGCCTATTTGCTCAGCACGCAGGGCAGGCGCGCTTTCAGCGTGCTCTGAATCTCGCTTACATCGAAGGCGTGATTGGTGCGCGTGTCCACCAGGCCCATCAGCGTCCAGTGGTAGTGGTAGGGAGGATCCTGACCCCGCGGATCGGCGGCCACATAGGCGATCTTCAGATGCGCCTTGCCATACGTCAGAACGCGCTCAGGAACGATAGGCGCCGGCTCAAAACCACCGGTGTCCACGTCGCGGCTGGGCCGGCCGCAACGAGCCACGAGCCAGTTTGCATCGTCGTGCAGCGATACCGGCGGGGCACTGGGCGGCTGCAAGCTACTGTTTGAGCCGTTATCCCGGAACGCGAAACCCTGCGTCAACTGCAGAACGACAAACCCGAAGACCACAACCGCGATCACGAAAAGCCAGCCACCTGCAAAGTACTTCTTCCCCGGCTTCATCGCTGAGAACTGGCTACTCGATCCCATAGCAAAGCCCTTCTCGCCCGATCGGATGCGCAGAATAGCGGCGCCTCGGATCCAGGCAGATCATCCAGGCCACTCAACATGGGATCTTGCGTTCTGGGGGTGCGATGAATATTCCACGAGACAACCGGGGCTGTCCAGAGGTTTTTGTGAGACGGGCTCCCCTCACGCGGCGCGCTTGTCTTCGCTCTCAGGGACAAAGAATGTCAGTTCCCACTTGCCGGAGTATTTGCCGGTTCGCAGCTTGTGTCCCGCGAACTCCAGGTCGTAGGGTCCATCGGGCAGATGAGAGGGTCATTGATGATCCGGCATCGGGTGTAAACGTGGTCGGATGAAGACCGTTCTTCCCATGTCTCGAGAACGCAGGCGGCAACGATCCCCTTCGCGGAAGGTATTGCAGGAATACGCACAACATCACTCACGGCAGCAACTCCAACCGGCTCAGCGCTACTTGCGAATCTTCCCTTCTGTTTTGGAGGACCTTCGACACGCTGCAAGTTGGTCATAAACTGACATATCCGGCAAACTCCACCGGACAGGTTTCCAGCAGCCGCCGGATTGCGTACCTGACCCATGCCGGTTTGCCGCCTGCATCCAAAACGGAAATGGCACGTATCCTGTCGATCTCCTACGACCCGGTCCTGCTGCGAACACGCGAGTTACTCCTCCAGCAAATGGGCCACGATGTGACCTCCGCCGAAGGTTTCGCCGAGGCTTCCGGTTGTGCGGTGAAGCCGACGGGACCTTCGACCTGATTGTCATGGGGCATTCCATCCCTCACGAAGACAAGCGCCTGATGATCCGGCAGTGCAGGCTGACGTGTACCTGCCCGGTGCTGGCGTTGCTGCGCTCCAACGAGCCGCCGGTCGAAGAGGCAACGCGCTCCGTCGACTCAGCCGAGCCACGCGCCTTTGTCACCGCGATTGGTGAGCTTCTGGATCGAAACGGATCGGGGCACAAACTAGCGAAGGGGTGCACGGATTGAACGGTCGTTAGAGTTCCGCCGCAGACGCGACACGCGCGAGTTCCTGCGCTACTCTACCTGCCATGATCCGCCAGATCGTCCCCGTCTTCTTCACTACCGATATTCCCCGCACCATCGCCTGGTACCACGACAAGCTCGGCTTCTCCTGTGTCGGCACGTGGCAGGACCCGCCCGTCTACGCCATCATTGTCCGCGACCACCACGCGATTCATTTCCGCTGTGCCGCTCCACCAACAGCGAACCCGGCGAAAGACGAGGAAGAGCTGCTGGACGCGTATCTCTACATCGACGACGCGGATGCCCTTTACGCCGAATACGCAGCCAAAGCCGTGAGCTTTGCCCGTGACCTCGGCAATATGCCCTGGAACTCACGCGAGTTTGTTGTCAGGGACTGCGACGGCCGCCTGCTAGCATTTGGATCCAACCTGTAGATCCAGCGGCTGCGCGCCGGCCCGGAGGGGTTTAGCCGAGTCCCTCGGCGCCGTGGCCCGCAGAGAGCTTCGGACCAGGCTTCTCGATCGATCTCCGCGCCTCGGAGGAGCGGCCGCCCGGCTCGCCTGGCAGCCTGACAACAAAGGTGACGCCCTGGCCGCCCTGCTGGATATCAATGCTGCCATGGTGACGGACAACGATCTCCCTTGCGACCCACAGGCCGAGTCCGGTTCCTGTTCCCGCCTTCGTCGTGAAGAACGGCTCAAAGATGTGGTCGAGGTGTTCCGGAGCAATCCCGTGCCCGTCATCTGCAACAACGATCTCGACCGCCCCGCGGCTGACCGGCCGCGTCGCCACTGAGATGGTGCCACCGTCCTTAACCGCTTCGATTGCGTTGGCGAGCAGGTTTGCGACCACTTGCCTGATTTCGCCGCGAACTGCGGGCACAGGGGCACACGGCAGAAAATTGCGCATGATCCTGATGCGCCTTTCTTCAGCGCGCGCGGAAAAGATCTTCAGGACGGATTCGACCAGCTCCGGCACATCGATCGGCTCCGCCGGCGATGACTCACGATAGAACCCCAGCGCCTGCCGGGCGGCATGCGCCACGCGTTCCAGTTCCTGTTCCGCGAGGGCAAGCTGCTCAGCAACCGGCGCAGGAACCCCGTCTGCCTGCTTCGCGAGAAAGATCAGGTTCGTCACCGCGCCCAGGGGATTGTTGATCTCGTGGGCGAGCGCCGCTGACAGGCGCGCTGCCGCCGACATCTTTTCGAAATTGCGGAGCACCTGTTCGGCCTCTCTGCGCTCCGTGATGTCCAGGAATAGCCCGGAATAATAGATCGGCGAACCGCTCTGGTCATATCGCGGCGTGCCGCGGCAACTGATCCAGCGCTCTTTGCGGTCCGGCTTCAGCATTCTGAACTCATGGTTGATGGGTTGAAACTCGGCGATGTTTTCGTCCCAGTACCGCATGAAGATTTCCCTGTCTGCCGGATGGATCAGCGCGGCAAAGGACTCTCGCGCCGGCTTGAAATCCCCGGCGTTGACGCCGAAGAGCGAATAGGTCTCCGGGGACCACCAGATCGTCTTCTCGATGGGATCCACCTCGTACACGCCCATTTTCCCGGCGGTCAGGGCCAGGCCAAGGCGCTCCCGCTGCGAACGCGCTTCAGCGGCGGCCTGTTCGAGAAGCCGGGCCTGTTCGCTGATGCGTCTTTCCGTCCGGCGGCGTTCGGTCACGTCGCGAAAAACCAGTACCGTGCCCTGAATCTTTCCTTCGCTGTCCCATATCGGAGCCGCGCTGTCGTCGATCGGCACCTCTTTGCCGTCCTTCGCGATCAGCACTGTATGGTTCGCCATACCCACGATCTGACGGCCGCGCAGCACGCGCGCCACGGGACTCTCAACCGGCTCTCGCGTCACCTCATTCACAATCCGGAATACTTCATCGAGGGCTTTTCCCTGCGCCTCAGCTGCCGGCCATTGCAGCAATGCCGATGCGATCCGGTTCACGAACGTCACGCGGCCCTCGGCATCGGTGGCGATTACCGCATCGCCGATGCTCGCCAGGGTCGTCTCGAATCTCTGCCGCTCATTTCGCTCGGAAAGCTCGGCGCGCTGGGCGCGATCGACCGCCCCTCGCTGCGAGCGGCTCAGCAGCGCGATCCCGAAGCCGACCAGGACGATCATCAGCATCGCGACCTGATCGTCGTGTCCGCGGACCCACAGCGTGCCCGTCGGGCTGGCAAAAAACCAGGAGCCCGCCAGCAGCGAAAGCACAATCGACAACACGGCAGCCCGAAAACCGCCAAACCATGCCGCGAACGCGACCGCGCAGAAGTACAGCGTAAAGGGCATCGACGTCGGCCCCATGAGCGGAGTCAGCGCCGCGCGGATGAGTGTGATCGCAACCACAGCCAGGACCGCCGCGCCATATCGCAGCAGCCACGGCCTTTGCCACGCCTGCGGATCGGGGCTGGCAAAGGGCTCCAGTCCAAAGGCGAAAACAAACAGAAGCGCCAATGAACCGACCACCGTCATGAGCAGAGCGACACCGGCGGCGGCTTCTGCATCGGCAAAGGCGCTTGCCTGGCCGACATTCTGGTCGCGCCGCATTTGCGCACAAAGCGAGCGAATCGCATCCATCGTGCGTTCGCCCTCGCCGGTCTGGACGACGGCGAACGCTGCCTTTGCCCCCTGCGCTCGGCGTATCTCGATGGTTTGGTGAAGTTCCTCCAGCTTTGTATGGGCGAGGGTATTGAGCTGATCGAACTGCTGTCTCCCGGTTTGACTTTCGTCAGCCAGCGTCTTCAGCGTCGCAAGTTCGTTCGGGAGCTGCTGCAGCGCGCGATTATAGGGATCGAGATATCGAGTATCCCCGGTGAGGAGAAAACCGCGCTGCCCGGTTTCGGCATTGACAACCGTGGTCAGGACATTGTCAATGGCTGTCAGCGTCTCACGGCTGCGCTCCGCCTCGATGTTGGCCCGCCGGTAGTGTTCCCACTGATGCCACGACAGCCCCACGAAGGCGGCGAGGACCAGCGAAGCGACGCCAGGCATCGCGGTACGGCGCGACAGCGAGATTCGCCACTTCAAGGGGACAACTCCTTAAGCGGGGACCCCTTCATGATGTCCCGATGATGCAACCGAATCAAAAGCCAATCTGTGTCTCGCGCTCACCCTCAACAGTTTGCCGGCTTGCACGGACGCGCCTGTTCCGAGGCACGCCTGTCGGAGAGACCACAGTTTGCCCCTTCCGGGCGTCCCGTGTAAAGACGTCACGGTGCGAAGAATTCACTCATGTCCGGCGCACTGGACGCCGCGCCCGGCGAGTTCTGGAGTTGCAGCAGTTCCATGACCGTCCGCAGCATGCTCTCGTGCTGGTACACCGTTGCTGATGTCTGCCGATAACCCGGCCGAACAATCGGCCCCCACAGCACTGGCGACACCTGGCCGCCGCCGTGTGTGGTATCGGTCGTCGCGGCCTCGTCGAAGTCGACTATCAGCACGCCGTCCCCGCTCGATTGAAACGCCGCATCATTCGCAAGCGGCGCCACAACATTCGACTGCAGCCATGCGTCGGCCTGCTGCGGCGTCCCGTCGTGCGCGTCGTCATCGATATCAGGAACGATGAAGGAGAACTCCGGCAGATGGCCACTGGCCAGATCCGTCGCAAACTGGCTGAAGGGCCAGATCACGGCATTCGCCACCGTGCTGTTATTAGCGACATCGGAAAGCATCGCGAACGGATTGTGCCGGATGACATACAGCCCGGTATCTCCGCCCACGTATCCCTGCGTGATCCCTTCCGCATAAACGCGAAAGCTCACGCCCGCCGACAGCATGCGCCGCGCGATATTATCGACATTCCACACCGCGGTGGAGCTGTCGTCGTTCGTCAGAATCTGCCCTGTGGTCAGCATGAAGTAGTTGCCGATCGAGGGGTGCGTGTCCGCGTAGTAGTTCGTCGGCAGAGCGCCATGAACGATCAGGCTGTTGAGATTCGGCCAGTCGGTCGTATTGCCGACAACGGTCGAGTAGTTCTGGTTCTCCTCCATCACCATCACAACGTGTTTGCTGGTGACCGCACCGCCCGATTGCGCCTGCACCGTCACCGTCGCCGTTCCCGACTTAGTTGTATCCTGCGTGCTGGTCGCGGTCACCGTCACGCTGCCGGCGGTCGTTGGCGCGGTCAGCGCGCCACCGGTACTAATCGTGCCCGCGCTCGCGCTCCAGGCGACTGCCGAACTGTAAGAACCGGTTCCCTGCACCGTCACGCTGCATTGCGAACTGCCGCCCGGAGCCACGGTTGTGGGACTGCAGCTCACCGTCACCGACGTGATGGCAGATCCGCCCGAGCCGCCGCCACCGCCCGACTGCGCTTCCACCGTTACTGTGGCCGTGCCTGACTTCGTCGTGTCCTGCGCGCTTTTCGCCGTCACTGTCACGCTGCCGGATGTCGCCGGAGCCGTCAGCGCTCCACTGGAGCTAATGGTCCCTGCGGTCGTGCTCCATGTCACCGCGGAGGTGTAGCTGCCTGTCCCCTCCACCGTCACGCTGCATTGCGAACTGCCGCCCGGAACGACGGTTGCTGGGCTGCACGTCACTGTCACCGAAGAGATCGCAGATATCAACGGAGTCGTGCCGTGGCTCGAGCCGCAGCCGCCGGCGGCCATCGCCGCCACCACGCTCACCAGCACAACGAAAAAGGCCCGCAAGCGCATCGACCGCCTCCGTGCCCTTCTTCGGATGCGAAAACCAGTCGCCTCGGACACGGCAGGATGGGCGAAGCTAGCTACTTGCTGCTCATGGGTTTCAGGATCTCGTCCAGATAGTCGTCGGTCCCGTTGACCCGCTCCAGATGCGGAAAGCGGAGACCGCCGTGGTAGTCGATGCCGATGACCTTATATGTCCCGGTGTTGGTCACGATGAGCCCGATCGGCGCCTGGTTCCCTTTCGCGTCGCGAATCGCATCGTTCAGCAGCGATCCGCTGTACTGACGCCCGTTGACGGCGAGGATCTGCATGCCCGGGCCGAGTCCGACCTTATCGGCGGGCGATCCAACCAGCACGTCATTGATATGGCCATCGTTGCTGACGTCGAGCCCGACAGACCACCAGGCGCTGACGCCGCCGCCGGCGCCCGTTTTCGCCTGCTCGATCTCATTGGGCTTGTCGTCATAGACGAGGCGATAGCCACCGTGCTCGATGCCGCCCATTGGAGCACGCGGCGAGAGACTGGTGAGTCGCTCGTTGAGGAATCCGGCCCAGTCATACTTCACGACCTGGTTCAGTGTGTTGACCACGTCGTCGAAGTGGTAGGGCACGACCTTCGGCGCGGTGTTGCCGCCCAGTCCCTCGAAAAGCCCGAGGAAATCGTTAAGGCTCTTCTGATCGTGCGTGAGCCTGCGGATCGTGGTGTCCACGTCGAGCCAGACGAGGTCGCCCTCAGGATAGTAGTCCGTGCTGCGCCGCCAGTTATCCCAGCCTCCGCCGGCTTCGTACAGGATCTGCGCGGCCGTCGCGGTATCCTGCAGATCGCGCCAGGTCCGGCCGGGGCGCGCATCGAGCGTGGCAGCGGTATCGGCCAGGTACTCGCGACACTGCGCAGCGGTTTCAAGCTTGCTGCGCGCGGCGAGCACGTTGCCCATGTAGTCGGTGAGGCCTTCATAAACCCAGAGCAGATTGCCGATCATCGGCGACTCGTAGTTGCCGGTGGCGAGGCCCGCGGGACGACGATACTTTCCGTTCCAGGAGTGGGTGAACTCATGCGGCAGCAGCGAAGCGGAAAGCAGCAGCAGGTTGTCGTCGATAAAGGTCTTCTCGGGCACGCGGTCGTCGCTGGACTGGTGATGCTCCAGTCCGAAGTGCGCGACCTGATCGCTGGCCGTAACTAGGAAATGATAGCTGCCGTAGTGACGAGACTTGTAGACCGCACCGGTTTCGCGGACGAGGTTGCTGAAGCCGTTGATGGTGTCCTGGCTGAGGTTCAGATCCTCGGGACCGTCGGCCGCGATGTCGAGGTAGTGCTTCGGCGTGACCTCGGGCGCCAGCGGGATCTCGGCGAAGTACTTGCCGGTGAGCAGCGGCGAGTCGATGAGCTGCTCGAGGGAAACGGTCTTAAACTCCGGGTGCGTGTTGTCGCCGCCAGTCTTCTCCAGTGCCGTGCCGTATTGCCATCCGCTGGGGAGAATAACGGAGGGCTGCAGGTACAAGTCGGCGGACGCGTGACCGGCGGGATACCAGATCAACTCATTCCAGCTGAGCAGCGCCAGGTTGGCGCTGGTCGAGGCGCCGGCGGAGAATCCATTGGCAGGCGCGGTGGCCAGGAAGTCGTCTTTCACCTCGATCTGCGAAACGCCGTCGGGCACCGTCAGGTGGATGGCATACATGTTGACATCGTCGCGTGTCCAGCGGATGGGTTGGCCATTGCCGCTGATCAAGAGGCCGGCGAGGTTGTCGACGGGACCGTCGGGCATGTGCTCGCCCGGGATCCATTTTGGGTAAAGCAGTGTCAGCGCGCCGGGGCTGACGGGGAGGTGCATTTCGGCGTGGATCCATTTGCGGGAAGCCTGGGTCAGGTCAACCGTGATGCGGATGGGGTGATCGGGCGAGGTTTGCGCGTTCAGGACTGCTGCAGCAGAAATGGCCAGCGCGGCCACGGACGGGAAGCGAAGATGCATAGTTCTCCTGGGTACGGGCGTGACGTATTAGTGTAAATAAGCCGGAATCCTGGAGGGGGCGACAGAGTATCCTCGCGGCGAGAGGAATCCGCCGTGCTGCACTGGAACTTTGGCCTGGCGTGGATTGCCTTCGCCCTTGCGGTCGCGCTGCACGTTGCCGACGAAGCCAGCCACGATTTTCTTGCCATATACAACCCCAATGCCCGCGCCATCCGCGCGAAGCTGCACATCCCGGTGCCGGTCTTCACCTTTCGTACCTGGCTTGTGGGGCTGATCATCGGGATTGCGCTGCTGCTGGCATTGTCGCCGCTGGCCTTTCACGGCGCGCACTGGCTGCGCGTGACGGCTTTGCCGCTGGCCATCCTGGTTGGCGTCTTCAATGCACTGCTGCACCTTGGTGGATCGCTGCTCTACCGGCGCAAGCTGGCGGGCGTGCTGAGCTCGCCGGTGCTGCTGGCCGCAGGCACATGGCTGCTGTGGAGCAGCTGGGCAGGTTAGCGGCGCAGGAACGCGATGCGGTCCCGCCAGTCGCTGGCGCCAGCTTCGCGGATGAGAGCGGAGAGGGCGCGAACTATGCCTCCAACATTGCCCGGGGCGATGGTGTGGTCGTCTATAAAGATCACTCCGGCATGGGAGCGACCCTCCTCCGCCCAGCGTTTCAGCAGGGGCGGGATGGTGCGGCGATCGTAAGTGACAAAGGTGAGGCTCTGCCGGGTGGCTTCAGCGAGGCACGCGGCATCATCGCGCCCGAGGAACGTACCCTGCTCCCACTCCGAGATTGCGTGGACCATGAGGGTCTTATGGCGTCGGCGTAGTCCGGTGGCGACAGCCGGAGCGATGTGCTCATCCAGCAGCAAGCGAAGCATCTCAGATTCCGCTCACCCTCTCGCTTTTGCTTTCGGACGGAACTCCTGAAGAGCCGGCAACATCCTCTTCAAGGCATCGAAATCAGCCGCGTCATTTTCACTCAGCGCCTCTTCAATTTCCTGCGGGAACGCTTCCGCGTAGTGCATGGCCGAGCGCACCCGAATCTCTGGCCATTCGAGATAGTCTGCGGCCGCTTTTGCTTTTCCACCGAGATTCCGGGCGATCATCATCACTTCCCAGACCGCGAGGGTGCTTCCCTGGATATAGGCCTGACGGCCAAAGGCCGAGTCGCGGAAATCGATGAAGGCAAACTCCGAGCGGCGCAGGCCTTCTTCGACGAGGCGGGCACTGGCATCGCTGGCGGTCCATCCGTGGCGAGTGGCCAGCCGCCGGAGGCGCTTTCCGCTTTCTTCGGGCAGCCGCATGCTGACGACAACAGATCGTGCGGGCTTCATGTAACTATTGTAAGCCATGTAAGCACGCTGTGGGAGACGCACCTCGTCGCGGATGGCCGGGAGCGACTCTGCCGAGAGCAACGGGAGAAATGCAGCAGACCTTCCCACGCCACGCGGCTGCTAAACTCCAGCCATGTCGGGCGAAAAGCAGAGAGGGTTCTTCGTCACGTTTGAGGGGCTGGACGGGTCGGGCAAGTCAACGCAGATCCGCAAGCTGGCGGCGGCGCTGGAGCAGCGTGGCCATCTGGTGACCGTGACACGGCAGCCAGGCGGGACGCGGATTGGGGATCGCATTCGCGCGCTGCTGCTCGACTCGCGCACCGAGCATCTGGCGCCGATGACGGAGCTGGGGCTGATGTTCTCGGACCGGGCGCAGGCGATTGCTGAGGTGATCCGGCCGGCGCTGGAGACGGGTCGCGTGGTGCTCTGCGACCGTTACACGGATTCGACCGAGGCCTACCAGGGCGGCGGACGGCAACTGGGCAGCGATGTCGTGCTGCGTATGCACGCCGCGATGTGCGGCGGCCTCGATCCGGATCTGACCATCCTGCTGCTGGCGCATTTCAGCCGCTCTCTGCAGCGGGCGCGACGGCGCAACGACCGCACCGCCAGCGCCGGCACCGATGAGGGGCGCTTCGAGCGAGAGGACGAGGCATTCCACCGGCGCGTCTACGACAAGTACCAGGAGATCGCGGCGCGCGACACGCATCGGGTGGTTGTCATTGAGGGAGATCAGTCGATCGAAGCGATTCACCGGCAGATTCTGGAATTGGTGGAGGACAGGGTGAAGGGCAAGCCGGTAGCTGCTGGCCGGGGAGCTGATAGCAGAAGCCTGTAGGTGGTAGCCGATTCCCTCAACTGTGGATTACCGGGCATTCCCATGCACGGTTCTCTCTCCCATTACTTTTGGGCGCTGCAGGATCAGATTCTGCGTCGGCGTGGGCCGGACAGACGTACACTGTCCGGTTTCGGACAGTGGATTCCGCAATCGGCCACCGAAAGGGCCGGAAGCATGCGGAAACCTTGGCGCAAGGCATTGCGTATCAGTGCAGTGCGATGCTGTCGGGAATGGCGCGGCACATGCAATTAGGTCTCAGCAATGGATATCTCTCGTCCTGATATTAAGAAGAAGAAGCTCCGCCGGCAGATCGTGGTGCTGGCCATTGTTGTCGTTTGCGTGACTGCCGCTGCATGGGCGGTGATGCGGCTGAAGCCCGCGATCCCGACGGTGGACGCCAGCACCATCTGGCCGGACACGGTGAAGCGCGGCGATTTTACGGTGAACGTCCGCGGACTCGGCACTCTGGTGCCCCGCGAAGAGAGCATCCGGCTGATTCCGGCGCAGACCGACGCGACGATTGTCGACATCAAGGTGCTGCCCGGAACCAAGGTGCAGCCGGATACGGTGCTGCTGGACATGGCCGATCCTCAGCTGCAACAGGAGATGGTGAGCGCGAAGGCGGCGCTGGACGGATCTGAGGCGGATTACAAGAGCCTGCAGGCGCAACTGCAGTCGACCATCATGGACAAGAAGTCGGCGGCGGCAGCGGTGGACGCCCAGTACAGCCAGGCGCTGCTCCAGGCGCAGATCGACGAGCAGCGATTCAAGCTGGGCGAGATCAGCGGGTTGCAGGAACAGCAGTCGAAGAACAACGCCGAGCAGTTGACGGCCCAGCACAAGATCGCAGTGGAACAGCTGGATGTGAATCAGAAGAACATCGAGGTTCAGCTGTCTTCCGCGCAGACGAAGATCGATTCGGCCAAGGCGCTCTTGCAGCTGTACCAGCAGCAGCAAGAGGACCTGCACGTGAAGGCGGGGATTTCGGGCGTGCTCAGTTCCCTGCCGACGCCGGTGCAGGTGGGCCAGCACGTCACCGCCGGTACATCGGTGGCTGAGGTGATTGATCCTTCACAGCTCAAAGCCGCTCTGCAGATCGCCGAAACGCAGGCCCACGATATCCAGCTGGGGCAGCCGGCGGAAGTGGACACCCACAACGGCATCGTGCAGGGGCATGTTTCCAGAATTGATCCCTCCGTATTGAACGGAACGCGCACCGTAGACGTAACTATGGATGGGCCGCTGCCGGAAGGGGCGGTTCTGGGGTTAA
>DATGJK010000432.1:0-17098 GCA_035295245.1 Acidobacteriaceae bacterium | reverse complement strand
CCAAATTTCCCGGCGATAAAGATTTTGAGCTGGAAGAGGGCGAGGACGTCGAGCTGGATCTGACGCCGGGAACGCTGGAGAAGACCAACGATCCGGTGCGCATGTATCTGCGCGAGATGGGCACGGTGCCGCTGCTGACGCGCGAAGGAGAAGTGGAGATTGCGCGGCGCATCGAGCGCGGGCAGCTGCGCGTGCTGAAGGCGATTTCGCGCTCGCCGGTGGTGATCCGGGAGATCATCGCGCTGGGCGAAGACCTGAAGCGCGGCGTACGGAACATCAAGGAAGTGGTGGTCTTCGACGAAGAGGAGCTGACCGAGGAGGTGGTGCAGAACCGCGTGCGCCAGACGGTGGGGCGCATCGACACGCTGGTGAAGCACCAGAAGAAGGCGCAGCAGCTCGAAGAGAAGCTGGGCACGCTGAACCAGAAGGCGCGGCCGAAGGAATACAGGAAGTGCCGCTGGGCCATTGGGCGCGAGAAGGTGATGGTGTCGCGGATCGTCCGCGAGCTGAAGTACACCAACCAGGAGCGCAAACGGCTGCTGGAAAAGGTGAACAAGACCGTCGAGGCGATGCGCACGCTGGAGCGGCAGATCCGTTCGCTGGACCAGAAATATGACCAGAGCCGCAGCGAAGAGCTGAAGAAGGAGTACCGGCGCCAGCAGAAGAACTGCAAAACGGACCTGGAGAAGCTGGAAGAGGAGTCGGGCGTCCTGATCGCCGAACTGAAGCGCACACAGCGCGAGATGATCCAGGGCGACATGGATGCCGAGCAGGCCAAGCGCGAGCTGATTGAAGCCAACCTGCGCCTGGTGGTCTCGATCGCGAAGAAGTACACCAATCGCGGACTGCAGTTCCTCGATCTGATTCAGGAAGGCAACATCGGCCTGATGAAGGCGGTGGACAAGTTTGAGTACCGCCGCGGTTACAAATTCTCGACGTATGCGACATGGTGGATCCGGCAGGCGATTACGCGTGCCATTGCCGACCAGGCGAGGACGATCCGCATCCCGGTGCACATGATCGAAACGATCAACAAGCTGATCCGCACATCGCGGCAGCTGGTGCAGGAGCTGGGACGCGAGCCGAGTTCAGAAGAGATCGCCCGGCGGATGGACATTCCGGTGGCGAAGGTGCGCAAGGTGCTGAAGATCGCGCAGGAGCCGATCTCGCTGGAGACGCCGATCGGCGAGGAAGAAGATTCGCACCTTGGCGACTTCATCGAAGACCGGCAGGCGGTTTCGCCGTCGGACGCGGTGATCAGCGTGAACCTGAAGGAGTACACGTCGCAGGTGCTGCGCACCCTGACGCCACGCGAAGAGCGGGTGGTCAAGATGCGCTTCGGGCTGGAAGACGGCTCGGAGCACACCCTGGAAGAGGTGGGCCAGAGCTTCCAGGTGACGCGCGAGCGCATCCGGCAGATCGAGGCCAAGGCGCTGCGCAAGCTGCGGCACCCGTCGCGTTCGCGCAAGCTGCGGGCGTTCGTGGATACGGCCCACGAGTAAGACAAGGCCCGGAACTCAAAAGCCAGGAGATAGCCGCTCCGAAATGGGGCGGCTTTTCTTTTGTCTAACGCTGGACCGTTATGGGCAGCGAGCTATCCTGGGGCAGGGGATCTGGCGACTGCTCGTTTTGCTGCCTCGGCGTTTCGCGCGCGATGGAGAAGCGAGCAGCCCACACCGCCCACGCCAGCAACACTGGGCACATCAGCGCTGGGGCCTTAAACACGAAGGCGCCGATCAGGTTCAGCGGGACAACGCACCACAGCAGCACCGCAAAGCGCGAAGATTTTCTGAGCAGCACGATGGCCGGTATCGCCAGCAGTGTCAAATCCTGGCGGAAGCCGTGAAAGTCCGCGAGCAGAGAGACGATCATCGCAAAGGCGAACGCCCCGGCGTCATCCAGGCGGCGAATTGCGATCAAAGCCCACACCATCAGAATGGCAATGGCGACACCGGCAGCGATATCGGCATGGACCGGCAAGATCAGGTTCGCAAAGCCGCGGATGGTCGGCATGCGTTGCACTGCGGCCGTATCGCTTGCCGCGAGCATGCGCAGCAGGCGCAGGTAGGAAGGGATCATGTTGCTTCCCACGAGGAGCCAGGACGCCAGCAGCATGGAGGTTCCCGACAGCAGCGCCGCGCGGAGCGTCTCCCATTTGCGCAGAACGAGGAGACACAGCAAAAAAGGAATGGCGAACTGATAGCGAATCAGGCTGATGCCGATGAACACCCCGGCTGCAAAGCGATGGCCATCTCTCCACTTGCGCCACGCCAGCACCCAAAGCAGAAGCACCAGCGCATGATCCTGACCGATTAACAGCCCGATCATGGCGGGAACAAAAACGGCGGCGGCCAGCGCAAGGCGATCGACCGGCCGGAGCGGGCGAACGTCTTCCCGGAGCAACGCACCGGCTACGAGGAGCAGGCCGATGCTGAGGGCGGTCCATACGGAATAGGCGTGTCTCCAGGTGAGCAGGCTCAGCGGCGCAAAGAGAAGCGCCTCGATGGCGAGATGGGCCCAGGGAAGAAACACGGTGCTCCCGGTGGCATGCTGCGCCGCCTGTTGCGCCGGGAGAGAGTAGAGCGCTGCCGGATGAGCACGCAGCAACTCACCAGCCGCATAGAAACTTCTGAAATCGATTGGACTGGCGACGCTCGCGACGATCAACGCCCAGGTCAGCAGCCCAAGCAAGATCAGGGGAATGCGATTTTGGACCACATTAAGCTCCGAACAAGCTTACCCTGTGACCTTAACCACGGGAGAGGTCCTGGAGAATACCCGAATCGGGTCACTTCGAGGCGACCGGTGCTGCGCGGCTCAATCAACCCGCAACTATTGCACGGTGAGCGTCACCGACGTCGTGTGCGTGATGTTCGCCATGGTACCGGTGACTGTGATGGTGTAGGTTCCGGAGGGCGTCGGGTACTGCGTGCCACCGCCGCCGCCACCAGTTCCGCCTCCTCCGCCTGATCCGCCGCTACCACCGGAGCCGCCACCGGAACCCACGGAACAGGCTGAGGGAATGAGCAGCGCGACGAAAAGCAGCATGAGCCAGAGGCCGCGAGCTTTTCGCGTGCGCAGCGTGATCCACAAAGCAGGGACCAACAACGCCAGCACAGGCAGGCGGAACTCGGTAAAGCGCGGAGGCGTTGCCGCAGCGGTGGTCTGGACACCGGTGACGATGGAGAGAGTTGCGCTGGAGGTGTTCGCGCCGGTGAGGGTGAGGCTGGCCGGGTTCAGAGAACAGGTGGCGTTTTGGGGCGCACCCTTGCAGGTGAGGGCCACGGTTCCGGTCGCGCCCGCGGCTCCGCTGAGTTGGAGGGTGAAGCTGGCGCTTTGACCGCTGGTTAGGACGGCCGACGTGGGTCCGCCGAGGCCGAGGCTGAAGTCTTCCCCCGCGCCGGAAAGTGAGACAGCGATGCTGTTCAGCAGGTTCGCGGCGGAGAGGGTGAGGACTGCGCTCGCCGAGCCGGTTGTGGTGGGTGAGAAGGTGATGCCGATCTGGCAGGCCGAGCCCACGGCCAGAGTGGAGGGGCAAGTGTTCGAGGCAATGGCGAAGGCGCCGCTTGTCACCGACGCGGCCAGGCCGGATGTTGCGGAGCCGCTGTTGTTGGTGACCGTGAGGATCTGGGCGGCGCTGGTCGATCCAACGGCAAGGCTGCCGAAAGCAATCGAACCGGGCGTCGCGGAGATGCCGGGGGGAGCGATGCCGGCACCGCTGAGCTGAATCAGCTTCGTTCCGTACTCGTCCTCGTAGGTCAGCAGACCTGTGGCGGACCCGGTGCTCACTGGCGCAAAGGCGACGAGCAGCGCGCAGCTGGAATGACCCTGCAGGGAGGGGCCGCAATTGTTGATCAGGATGAACGGACCGGAAATGGTCGCCGCGATCTGGGTCAGGGACTCGTCACCACTGTTGGTGAGCGTGACCTGCTGGGACGGGCTGGTCGACCCGACGGTTTGCGCTGGAAATGTCAAAGACGTGGTGGACAGCGTGCCGGTGGCTGCGGATTCTGCGGTGCCGGAGAGCGGCGCGGTCTGCGTGCCACTGCTGTCCACGACGGCCAGCGCACCCGTGCGCGAGCCGGAGGCGGCAGGCTGGAAGACGATGTTCACGGCGCAACTGGTGGCCGCGGCCAGTGTGCTGCCACAGGTATTAGCGACGATGGAGAAGTCACCGGTGACGGATTCGCTCTGCATGGCAGCCGGCGAGCCGCCGTTGTTGTTCACGGTTACGATCTGGGCGGCAGAAGCCGACCCTACTTTTGTCAAAGGAAAGCTGAGGGCCGAGGGATTCAGGATGACGCTGGCGGGCGCCAGACCCGTTCCGGCGAGATTGACAATGGAGTCTCCCGAAGCAAAGTTGCCATAAAGGACAAGGGTTCCGGCGACCGGGCCCGTCTGCGATGGATCGAAGGTGACGGCGATCTGACAAGAGGACTGCGGGGAGATTGAGCGGCCGATACAGGTGTCCGTTTCAGTGAAATCCGCACTGGCCGAGACAGCGGAAATGATGAGGGCGATCGAGCCGGTATTTGTAACCGTGACAGATTGCGGCAGACTAACCGTCTGCACCGGCTCGCCTGCAAAGGTGAGGGATGCAGGAGCGACGGTGATGGTCGTGAGGGGAGTGCCGGCCGTCGCCAGACTGATCTGCCAGATGCCGCGGCCGTAGGTCGCGGCGCGCAGCAGCTGCGTTCCGCCGGAATTAAAGGTTCGGAGGCGCATGACAGGCGCATTGGGCAAACCGGTGCCGTAGACGTTCCAGCAGGGCTGATTCGGCTGGCCGCAAGTGCTGATGTCGTTCGTGTAGTAGACACCGGTATCGAGGGCAACGTACACGACGCGCGGATCGCTGGGATCAACGACGATGCTGTTCGCCGGCCCCAGAGGGAGATTGGCGGAAATATCCACCCAGTGCGCGCCGGCATCCGTGGAGCGGTAGACGACAGGCTCTGCTGGCTGGGGTGCAAAGTAGTAGCCCTGCACCGTGGCATATAGGGTTTGGCCGGTGGGATCGTGCGGATCGGCGTAGAGGCTGGAAACGTCGAATCCGCCAGGATTAAACTGCGCGTCGACTGACGCGTCGTTGACTACCGGAGACAACGAGATATCGGCCCAGGAAGTGGTGGCTGCGGTGGATGTACTGCCAACGGCGGCCGCAAACACGTGTCCCGGCACCAGACCTCCGCCATCCACGCTGCCGGCCATTCCGGCATACAGCTGTTCGGTGGTTGCTAGCGGATTCGCTGTGTTCAGTCCGGCGGCCAGCGAGCGGATCTCGGCGTTGCCGTTGCAGAATCGATTGGTCTGGCCGTCGAGACTGTTGCTGAGCAGACTGGATGTGCTCCAGCCAGCGCCGGTGGCGGGTCCGCGCCAGATGCGGCAGGTGCCGAGAATCAGCTGAGACGAGTCTTGCGGATCGAGAATCCATGGCGCGGGGATGAGCTGCACGTCATTGTCGACCTGAGCTTCGCCGATTCCAACGGAGCCGAATCCCGCGATATTGCACGAGGCACCCTGATTGCAGGCGTTGATGCCGACGCCGAACTCCGAGGTCGCATACCAGTTCTGCGGAGCGGCGGGGTCGATTGCGACGAAATTGCCTTCTCCATTCAGCACCTGATTCCATGCGCTGCCCGAGGGTGCCGAAGCGGCCGTTCCCAGCGCGCCGAGCGCGGCAAGCGAAATGGATGCGTCTGCGGGATCGCTCGCTGAAATCCTCCACCTCGGCCAGGGAACCGATGCCGCCATTCAGGTTCTGAAAATGAGTGGCATCGTCGGCCGAGCAGGGCGTCGTCGTTTGGTTCACGGCGTCCTGCGTGCGCCACAGACCTCCATCATTGCCAAAGTAGATCAGCCCGCTCGGTCCGAAGGTACTGTCGATGGCGTGCTGGGCGGCGAAAACTTTTCCGGACGCGCAGGTCTGAGCATTGGTGGTGTTGCGCCAGGAACAGCTGTTCGCCAGGCTGCACCGCCAGATGTCCGTCGTGCCCGCGAAGAGCAGCGTGTCCTGCTGTGAAGGAATCGCCGCGAGCGCGAGATTGTAGGTTCCCTGGGGTATGGTGCCGTCGCCGGAGACGGAGTCGAGCGGGAGATCGGAGACGCGCGTGCCGAACTGCACCGTTGCGGAGGCGCAACCAGTCGATGACGGATTGCAGACATCCTGCCAGAGGCCCTGATCCAGATTGTTCCGATCGACACTGAGCGCGAACATGTCACCTGTGACCGGCTGTACCGCCAGCACGCCGCGGAATATCGGACAGGAGGACGAGCCTGGATTTCCCGGATTGGAGGGACACAGCGCAAGGGTGAGGTTTGTTCCGGGCTGTGCGGCGAGCCGGGAAAATGTGATGCCGTCGGAGGATTCGTAAAAGCCATGGTTACGAATGGCCGCGTAGAAGCGCCGGCGAACAGGATTCCACACCACGGAAGTGGCAGCGTTGCCGGTGGTAACGGTAGCCGTCGAGGACTGGATCACGGTCGAGCCGTCCTGAATGGTCGCAAGCTGCCAACTGGCTCCGGCGTCCAGGGAGTAATAGAGTCCGAGCAGACCAAGCTGATTCACAAGGCCGAGAGTGGCTGAGTATTCGGAGCGCGAGATGGCGGCGACAACAAGATTTGGGTTGCTGGCGCTCCATGCGAATCCGGCGAACGCATTGCCGGTGAAGTTGGGGACGAACCCGGAGGCACCCGCTATGGCGTGAGAGATCAGCGACCAGGTATTTCCGCCATCGGTGGATCGCAGCAGGCCGGCGCCGTACCAGGAATCGGTAGCATCGTTGGGATCGCCGGTGCCGGCAAGAACCACTCCAGTGCCGCCCGGTTGCACACTGATGGCGCCAACGCTGAGGGACGTCAGCGTCGCCGAGGAAAATGCGCTGAGGGTGTCGGTGAGCGGAGTGAAGGTGATGCTGGATGGGTTGGAGGCGGCATTGGTTGATTTCCAGACGCCGCCTCCGGTAGATCCAAAGTAGACGGTGTTGCCGGTTGGATCGGATGGATCGGCGGCAATGCTGGTGATGCGGCCGGTCACAAGGCCGAACGGAGAGGTGCTGACCTGAGGCGGTCCCACCGGCTGCCAGGATGGGACAGAGGCTGAGGTCGCGCGGCGGACCATGGCCGCGTGTTGCGCCCGGGCGCGCATCAGGAAATCAGCTGGCGTGGCACGTGAGGCTGGCCTTACAGCTGCGATACCACGCTGTTGAACAAAGCGAATCGAGGGCTGCTGTTCCACGGAAGCCTGCGGCGGCGGTTCTTTATTAAGCTGGCCGCAGGCGGGCAGCCCAGGCATGAGAAGCGCAGCAAAGACCACAGCCGCGGTTCTGAGGAGGAGAGGTCGTACCACTTTACATTGGTGGCGGCGGGCGCTGACGAAGATTTCCAGGGACGGGCGCAGTTGTGCCGGCGGCGCAGGATACTGGCAACGGGCCATCGTTCCTCGTGGATCCCGCCGGCCTGACCCGCCCAAAGGCGGCACGGAATCTCCATGCAGGTGCGAGACACGGAAATTCTTGCAGCGTGCACGGAGAGAACGTCAGATTACCTTTGTCAGTCCAGGATGCCGCTCGTACCCGGCGACGATTACCGGAACCAAAGTGGGAAGACTCGCAGGGCAAAAATCTGCAGGCGCCGATCGACTCGCGCGATCCTGGCGAATTGATAAATAGGATTGAAGCGGTTGAAATTAGAGTTCGGGCCCGAAGCAAGCCGTTTGCGTACCCGGTTGCGGACGATAGATGGGAGCGCCGCCCGCGTGCGTGACAAGTTCCTGCTCGGCAACGACGGAATCGTCGGCGGAAGCAGCCACAATATGTTCCAGGCGCTCCAGCGGCTCCTGCAGTCCGAAAAGGCAGGACGTTAGGGTCCGCCAGAGAACTTTAATATCGCTCGAGAAGGTGGCAGTGCGAATGTACTCCAGGTCCATGCGGGCCTTCGCCGGTTTGACCCAGATATCGTAATAGGAATCGAGTTCGTGCTCAGGAACTCTGGAGAGTAGTTCCTCTTCGCGGCGGAACGCGAGGGTCGCCACACCTGTAATCCCGGGACGGCCTTCCATGTGAAGCGCTTCGTGATGGGGAAGCTTGGGGCGCGGACCGACAAGGCCCATGTCACCGCGCAAGACATTCCAGAACTGCGGGATCTCATCCAGTTTGTAACGGCGCAAAAAAGCTCCAACCCGCGTAATGCGGGCGTCGCCCACGACCGTAATGCAGGAACCGACGGACTCGCCTTCCACGCACATGGAGCGGAATTTGTAGAGGGTGAATTCGCGACCGTTGCGCCCCATGCGGCGCTGACGAAAGAAGACCGGGCCGTCGGAGCCGAAGCGTACCAGGGTGGCTGCCAGCAGCATGACCGGGAACAAAATTATTAAGGCCACCAGTGAGATGAGGAATTCCAGAGCACGCCGCGCGGGAGAGAGTACCCAGGGGCTGGCTTCGCTGAGAGTCCGGGACTCGAGGACGGATATCGGGAGCGGGTCGCTCCAGCGCGCGGGGAGCTTGTTCACGCTGCCGGCGTGCGCAACGGCTGTCGTCTCTGAACCCTGATCTGTAGTGTTCCCGGATTTCGACGGGAATAAAGTATCGAATGAAAGCGAGCTCATTCCACCCATCACACTGCAGCTGTTGTTATCGACGCACGCAGATTCCAGTAAGATGAGACAGACACCCGCAGGATGCCTTCCGCAGGCGCGAAAGTATTACTGAAATGTAACTATTTTCGTATGCTGTTACTGCTCCGCAGTATACCGTTTGAGCGGCGGCAGAAAGCGAATAAATTTCGATTACGCCAAACCTTCGTGACTCTTTTGTGTCAACGGCAGGCACCAAATCACGCTGGAGCCCCATGTGACCTCTGTAACAGGCGGGTGTGCAGCGTGTTAAACTTCGATCACCGGAACAGTCACGCTCCTTCATGAGCTTGTCTCTGGCGGGGTTCGGAGTGTTCGTTTGCCGCCCCGTGCAGCACCCTGTATGAAGAAACAACTCGCCCCGCTTGTGTGTGCATCACTTTTTGCGGCTGCGCTGCAACTTTCAGCGCAGACACAGGGATATCCGGAGGACCAGTCTCTCCAGCCTACAGGACAGACCACTGGAGTGGACTGCAGCGATCCTCTCCAGGCAATGTCCGCACAGTGCAGTTTGCTGCAGCGGCCTGCGGCCGGTGGTCCACTCTTACCTTCGATGCAGAATTTGGGTGGCGGCATACAGGGCCAGCAGCCCGAAAACTACACAGAGACGGAAAATCTAGTCCGCCAGGCGGGACAGAACACGTCTCCCGGGACAACGCAGCGGCCGCTGCCCCCGGAACCTCTGACCGAATTCCAGAAATTTGTGGCGTCCACCACGGGCCAGGTCCTGCCCATTTACGGCGCGAATCTGTTCCGCGACGTGCCGTCGACGTTTGCCCCTCTGGATCTGACCCCGGTTCCGCCAGACTACACAGTAGGCCCCGGCGACGAACTGCGCATTCACGTCTGGGGTCAGGTGAATTTCCGCGCCGATCTGCGCGTACAGCGATCGGGCGACATTTACCTGCCGCAGGTGGGCGAAATTCATGTTGCGGACCTGCCGGCATCGGCGCTCGATGAGCACCTGCGCGCGGCGATCAGCCGGGTATACAAAAACTTCGACCTGACGGTGGAGGTCGGGCAGATCCGCGCGATTCAGGTGTACGTGGCGGGGCAGGCGCGGAGGCCTGGCGTCTACACGGTCAGTTCACTGAGCACACTGGTCGACGCGCTGTTCGCCAGCGGGGGTCCGTCCACATCGGGTTCGCTGCGAGGAGTTGAGCTGCGTCGGGGCGGGGCGACTGTGACGGCATTCGATCTGTATGCCTTGCTGATCCGTGGCGACAAATCGAAAGACGCGCCGCTGCAGTCCGGGGATGTGATCTATATTCCTCCGGTTGGTCCGCAGGTTGCCATCACTGGAAGCGTCCGGAATACAGCCATTTACGAATTGCGGCAAGGAGAGACGCTGGAGGAAGCGCTGGCCGATGCTGGGGGCACATCGGCAGTTGCGGCGCAGAAGCGGATTTCTCTGGAGCGCATCGATGATCATCGCGACCGGCACACGATGGAGATCGCCTTCGACAGCCCAGGGCTGGCGACGACGCTGGCAGACGGCGACTTGATCCAGGTGCTCCCCATCCTGCCCAGTTATGAAAAGACCGTGATTCTGCGCGGGAACATTGCGAATCCGGGACGCTTCGCCTGGCACAAAGGGATGAAACTGAGCGATCTGATCCCCGACAAGGCATCGCTGATCACCCGCAACTACTGGTGGAGGCGCGCCCAGCTTGGGTTACCGGCTGCGGAATTCGAACCCCTGCAGGCGTTGCCGGAGATGCATCAGCCGTCACAGGCAGTCGACCTGGTGACGCTTGCGCAGAAAAACGCCGCGAATCAGGCCGGCAATACTCCTGGTGGGGAGCAGAACTCGAACAGCGCCAATACCGCTCAAAACGCAGCTGTTGCCGGCGGGCTGCTGGGCAATTATTATCCCTCGGCCGGGATGCCGGGCAACAATGCCGCAGGGCAGTCGCAGATGACAGCGGCGCAGCGGGCGGGCACCGCTTCTCTGGCCGCTCAGCAGGAAATAAGTGGCGAAGCGAATTCCGAGGTTGCCCCTACCAGGGTAGGCCCCATCGCCCCGGAGATCGACTGGGATTACGCCGTGATCGAGCGCCAGGACGCGCAGCAGCTGAGTACAAAGCTGGTCCCGTTCGACCTGGGCCGCCTGGTCCTGCAACATGATCCGACGCAGGATTTGCCGCTGCAGCCGGGCGACGTGGTGACGGTATTCTCGCAGGCTGACATCCATGTGCCGATCGGCCAGCAAACGAAGTTTGTGCGGCTCGATGGAGAGTTCGTACACGCGGGCACCTACACGGTGCAACCGGGAGAAACTCTCCCGGAGCTAGTCCGGCGCGCGGGCGGCTTTACAAAGAACGCTTACCTTTACGGGTCGGAGTTCACGCGCGAATCCACCCGGGTCGTGCAGCAGACCCGGCTGGACGAATACGTGCAGTCTCTGGAAATGCAGATGCAGCGCGGAAACCTGGCGCTGGCGTCTTCAGCAGCAAGCTCGGCCCAGGATCTGGCCAGCGCATCGGCAGCTCAGTCTGGAGAACAGGGGCTGCTGGCCCAACTCCGTCAACTGCGAGCAACGGGGCGAATCGTGCTGGAAATGAAGCCGGGCAGCGCGGGTATCCAGGATCTTCCGAGCATTACGCTGGAGAACGGCGATCGCTTCATCGTGCCGCCGATCCCAGCCAGCGTTAACGTGGTTGGGGCGGTCTATGACCAGAACTCCTTCCTTTTCCTAAGCTCGCGGCGGGCTGGAGACTACCTGCACCTGGCCGGCGGCCCGAACCGCGACGCCGACCGGAAGGCTGTGTTCATCATTCGAGCCGATGGCTCAGTCGTCAGCCGCAGTGCCGCCAGCGGTCTCTGGGGCAACGAATTCGATGCGCTGCGCATGAGTCCAGGCGACACGATCGTGGTGCCGGAGAAGGGCTTCCGGCCGTCCTCTCTGCGCGGCTTCCTCGACTGGTCGACCTTGTTCTCGCAATTCGCTCTCGGGGCGGCCGCCGTGAAGGCCGTTTACTAAATGCCTGGCGTCGCGTTCAGCCTGTAAGATACGGTTATCGCGGCCAGAGAACCTGATGGCAACAGAAACGCAGTACACCAACCTGAGAGAATCGGCCAGCGCCGCGCCACCCCCGGTGAAACCGGCTCAAGACGAGATTTCCCTGCTCGATCTGGCCATTGTTCTGGCCGAGCGAAAGCGGACGATCGCGTGGATTACAACGCTGTTCGCGGCCGTTTCGCTGCTGCTGGCTTTTATTCTCCCCAAATCGTATACGGCGACCGTGGTGATTCTGCCGCCGCAGCAGAACTCGTCGATGGCGACGGTGCTGGCTGCGCAGCTAACCACCCTCGCACCCATGGCATCGCTGGCGGGGGGAAGCCTGGGCCTCAAGAACCCGAACGACATGTACGTGTCGATGCTGAAGAGCCGTGCCGTCGAGGATGCGATGATCCTGGATCCGAGGTTTGAGCTGATGAAGGAGTATCGGGTCAAACTGCTTTCAGATGCCCGGAAGGCATTCGAGAACCATACGGAGGTGGATGGCAGCGGGAAGGACAACCTGATCCGTATTTCAGTGACGGATCGCGACCCGAACAAGGCCGCCGAGATGGCGAACTCCTACGTGAAGGAGTTTCAGAGTCTCTCCAAAAACATTGCCTTCACTGAAGCTTCGCAACGCCGCTTCTTTTTCCAGCAGCAACTGGAACAAGCCAAAGACAACCTGGCGGACGCGGAAGAAGCCCTGAAGAACACCCAGCAGCAAACGGGACTGATCCAGCTCGACAGCCAGGCTCGGGCACTGATCGAGTCGGCCGCCAGCCTGCGCGCGCAAATCGCGGTGAAGGAAATGCAGATCCAGGGGATGAGCTCCTATGCCGCCGGGGATAATCCGCAACTGACGCAGGCGCGCCAGGAACTCGATTCCTTGCAATCGCAACTCGCCAAACTGGGCGGCAGCGAAGATACCGCCAATTCTCTGATCGTGCCGAAGGGGAAAGTGCCGGAGGCGGGACTGGAGTATGTCCGCAAGCTGCGCGACGTGAAGTATTACGAAACGATATTCGATATTCTTGCGCGGCAGTTCGAAATTGCGAAGCTGGACGAGGCCAAAGAAGGATCGCTGGTGCAGGTGGTGGACCCGGCCATCGTGCCGGATCACAAATCCTCTCCGAAGCGGCTGCTGATCGTGATACTGGGAACCCTGGCCGGTCTGATGGTCGGAATACTGACCGCGCTCGCAAAGGCCGGATTAGAACGCCTGAAGACAGATCCGGAATCAGACGCCAAGCTGGCGCTGTTCCGGAGCGCGTTGCTCGGCAAGCGTCACCCCGCATAGCTCAAGCCAACCGGAAATTCGGTACCTCTATTCGGGCAATTCCTTTGATCCAGTGATGGTGAAGTGCGCGGTGCTGCCCGCTGCGCTCGCATTGGTCCCGGGTGAGCTGCCGCCAACGAACACCTGGTAGCTTCCCGCGCGCGCGGCGCGATGACCCTGGGCATCGACCTCGCTGAGCTGCCGGTCGTCGAGTTCGAAGCGAACAACGCTGCTGGCGTGCGGCGCCAGCGAGACACGATGCAGGCCTTCGAGGCTGCGCAAAGGATATCCCTGGCCCGAAGGCGGAATGAGATAGAGTTGGGCGACTTCGTCGGCCGTACGGTTCCCGGTATTCGTGATGGTGACCTCCGCCGTAAGCGGCTGGCCCGCCTCAAGTGATTCCGCAGACAGCTTGAGATTCGAGTAGCGGAAGCTGGTGTAGCTCAGACCGTAGCCAAACGGGTAAAGCGGCTGCCCGTTGAAGTAGCGGTACGTGCGTTCCTGCATGGAGTAGTCCGTAAAGGACGGCAGCTGCTGGTCGGAGGCGTAGAAGGTAATCGGCAGGCGGCCGGAGGGGTTCACCTTCCCGGTGAGGACGCCGGCAATGGCTTCGCCGCCTGCTTCGCCCGGATACCAGGCTTCCAGCACGGCAGCCGCATGCTGCTGGGCCCAGTCCAGCGCTACAGCACTGCCGCTCATCAGGACAACGACCAGCGGCTTGCCCGTCGCTGAGAGGGACTCCAGCAGGGCACGCTGGGCTTTTGGCAAATCGATGTTGGTGCGGTCGCCGCCGTTGAAGCCCTCCACGTGAACGGGCATCTCTTCGCCTTCGAGGTTTGGCGAGAGACCCACGAAAGCGAGGACTACGTCGGATTTCTGCGCGGCCTGAACGGCCTCTGTACGAAGAACATCGAGCGGCGGCTGCCACTCCAGCGTGATGCCGCCGCCAAAGAGCGGAGCCTTGAAGACGTATTCGACGCGGATCGGATGCGGCGCAGCCGTAAGGTCGAGTTCCGGACCGGAAGTTGAACCGGCCCGACGGTTCGGCGTTTGCGCCTTCAGGGTGTTGTAGATTTCCTTGCCATCGAGCCAAATCCTATAGCTCACAGCGTCCGCGGCGCAGCGGCGGCATCCGGCGTGGCGGATGCCGAGGCGGTATTTGCCGGGCGCGGGCGGCGTGAAGAAGCCGGTCCAGCGGATGCTGTAGTTGGTGATGGGAATGCCGCGGGCGGGACTGGCGGCGGCCCAGTCGAATTCAATCTGCCGATCGACGCGGGTGACGGCGGGCGCGCCGGAGAAGTCCGCATTCGAAAAGTACTCGCCTTTCAAACCCTCTTCACGGGAGTTCTGCTCAGGATGCAGTGCGGTGCGAGGCACTGCAATCGGCAGGCCCTCGACGTGGGGCGTGCCCTGCGCGTAGAGCACGTGCGCCTTGCCGGCAAAGGCCTGCTCGAGGGCATCCACCGGCAACGACGGATGCGAGGGGATCGCGTTGTAGTTCCCCTCGATGGCGGGAAGCGAAGCGGCGTTCGGCCCGATGACGGCGATATTCTTCAGACCAGCCCTGAGCGGCAGGATGCCGTCATTCTTCAACAGCACAATGGATTCTTCAGCAGCCCTGAGGGCGACCTGGCGGTGCTCGGGCGAATCGACGGTCGAAATGGGAATCTGTGCGTAATGCACCTCTGAGGGCGGATCGAACATGCCGAGGCGCATACGCGCGGTGAAGAGAGCCTTCACCGATTTGTCGACTTCGGCTTCGGAGATGAGCCCTTGGTGGACGGCGTCGGTCAGAGCCTTGTACTCGTCGCCGCAGCTCGTGTCGGTGCCGGCTTTTACGGCAACGGCGCTCGCGTGGGCGGCGTCGGGCGAGTAATGGTGGCCGGTGGCGGAGTAGAAATCTCCGATCGCTCCGCAGTCGGAGGTGACGAATCCGTCGAAGTGCCAGTCGTCGTGTAAATAGTGGTCGAGCAACATCGTGTTGGCGCAGGCGGGCACGCCATCGATGCGGTTGTAGGCGCACATCACCGAGTCGGCATGAGCGTCCATCACGGTGGCACGAAATGCGGGGAGATACGTGTCCTCGAGATCGTGCGGAGAGACATCGACGTTGAATTCGTGTCGCAGGGGTTCGGGTCCGCTGTGCACCGCGTAGTGTTTGGGAGTCGCGACGGTGAGGAGGTATTTCGGATCATCGCCCTGCAGGCCATTGACGAACGCTACGCCCATGGCTGTGGTGAGAAACGGGTCCTCGCCGTACGTTTCCTGGCCGCGTCCCCAGCGCGGATCGCGAAAGATGTTGATGTTGGGCGACCAGATAGTGAGCCCGAAGAAAATGCTGTGCAGATTGTCGCGCATGGCCTGGTTGTACCTGGCGCGTGCTTCGGTGCCGATGATGGTTGCAATTTGGTGCTGCAGCACCGGATCCCAGGTGGCAGCGAGTCCGATGGCCTGGGGAAAGAGCGTCGAGTAGCCGGAGCGCGCGATGCCGTGCAGGCCTTCGCTCCAGTAGTCGTATTCAGGCACGCCGAGGCGCGGAATGGCGGCGGCGTGGTTCTCCATCTGGTTCACCTTCTCGTCCAGAGTCATCGCGGAGACGAGCGCGTCGACGCGTTTGTCGATGGGCTGCGACGAATCGAACCAGCTTTGCTTGCTGGCATCCGCAGCAGACTGGGCCAGCAAAACCGGGGCGACGAAGGCACACAGAACTGGAATCAAGCGACTCATGCGACGAACAGACACGACACTCTCCTAATGGCTGAGCAGGTTCCGGGTGAGTGGGATGCGGCAACTACCAGTCGTGGACGGTCCCATCCATTTTGCGCAGGACGGGCAGATACGCTCGCTGGTAAGGATAGTTCGCGGCAAGTTTCTCATCCAGTTCGACACCGAGACCGGGACCATCACCCGGGACCATGTATCCGTCCTCGAATCGATAGGTATGCGGGAATACAGCGTCGGTCTCGGCGCAGTGCGGCATGTGTTCCTGGATCCCGAAGTTGTGGATCGCGAGGTCGAAGTGCAAAGCGGCAGCCAGGCAGACGGGCGAGAGATCGGTGGGGCCATGGCATCCGGTGCGCACGTGATAGAGCGCGGCGAAGTCCACGAGCTTTTTGAGGGCGGTGAAACCGCCGGCGTGGGTGAGGGTGAGGCGGATGTAGTCAATCCACTGGTTGCGGATGAGGTCGTGGACGTCCCAGATGGAATTGAGCACTTCGCCAGTGGCGATGGGCGTGGTGGTGTGCTCGCGAATGAGACGAAAGCCCTCCTGGAATTCAGCAGGCGTAGGATCTTCGATCCAGAAGAGGTGGAAGGGCTCGAGTTCCTTGCCGAGGCGAGCGGCTTCGATGGGCGTGAGGCGATGGTGGCAATCGTGGAGCAGGTGCAGCTCATCGCCGAACTGCTCGCGGACGCGTGCAAAGAGCTTGGGCACGTGGCGCAAATACGCCTCGGTGGACCAGCGGCTCTCGGAGGGCAGGCCGCGCTCGGCGGGTTCGTACGCCACGCCGGGTTTTGGCACGCCATAGGTGGCATCGAGGCCGGGAATGCCGCTCTGCACGCGGATGGCGCGATAGCCCAGTTCCTGATGGCGGGCGACGTCGTCGAGCGCTTCCTCAATATCCGCGCCATGGGCATGGGTATAGACGAGCACGCCGTCACGACTGCGTCCGCCGAGCAGGTTGTAGACGGGCGTGTTGAGCGCCTTGCCTTTGATATCCCAGAGCGCCATATCGACGGCGGCGATTGCGGCCATGGTGACCGGGCCACGCCGCCAGTACGCGCCGCGATAGAGATACTGCCAGATGTCTTCCGTCTGGAAGGGATCGCGGTGCAGGATGCAGGGGATGACATGATCGGCGAGATAGCTGGCGACCGCGAGTTCGCGCCCGTTGAGCGTGCCGTCTCCCAAGCCGTAGATGCCCTGGTCTGTTTCGATCTTCAGAGTGATGAAGTTGCGGCCGGGTGAGCAGATGTTGACGGAGGCGTTGGTGATCTTCATGGTTGTCCTTTGCGCATCCGGGCGGCGGGTATGCGGCCCTGGTCATCGATCGCGAGCCTGGAACCGAGAAACGCAGCGTAGCGCTCTTGAGCGCGATCCAGGCCGGCGTGTTCTTTTCTGTTCAGGATACGCAAGAATGAGGGCGAGACGGCGACGCGCCCATCTGCGAGAAGCGTGCGCTTCCAG
>DATGJK010000431.1:0-2109 GCA_035295245.1 Acidobacteriaceae bacterium | reverse complement strand
GCACCGCAGCCGCCGTCGTGCGCGTGCAGGATCCGAAGAGCGGCCTCTGGTATCAGGTGCTGGACAAACCCGGCGCGAAGGGCAATTACCTGGAGTCTTCGGCCTCGTGCATGTTCACCTACGCGCTGGCCCGGGGAGTGCGCTTCGGTTATCTGCCGCGCTCGTACATGGCCAACGCGGAGCGCGGCTGGCGCGGCATCCAGACGCGCTTCGTTAAGACCGATGCCGACGGCTCCGTAACGCTGACCGGGACCGTGCAGGTCGCCGGGCTGGGAGGAGTGCCGTACCGCGACGGCAGTTACGCGTATTACGTTTCTTCACCGGTAGTGAGCGACGATCCCAAAGGCGTGGGCGCGTTTCTGCTCGCCGCCAGCGAGATGGACCTTGAGCCCGATGCGACGGAGGGGCTCGGCAGAAAGGTGCTGCTCGACGCCTGGTACAACAGCCAGACGCGCCAGAACGCTGCTGGCGAGACCGTGCTCTTCCACTACAAGTGGGACGACTACAGCAATTCCGGGTTCTCGCTCTTCGGGCATATCCTGCGCAGTTATGGCGTCCAGACGGAGACGCTAACAACCGCGCCCACGGCGCAAAACCTTCCGGACGCGCAGTTCTACATCATCGTCTCGCCCGACAATCCCTCGAAGAATCCGCACCCGAACTACATGAACGATGCGGATGCCAGGCAAGTGGCAGATTGGGTGAGTAAAGGCGGCACGCTGCTGCTGATGGAGAACGACCCGGACAATTCCGATATCACGCATCTCGATACGCTGGCGGACATCTTCGGCGTGCACTTCAACAATGTGCTGGTGCATCACGTGATCGGTGATCAGTTCGAGATGGGCCGCATCGACGTGTCTACGGCCGTGCCGCCGTTCACCCATCCACACGTGCTCTACATGAAAGACACCTGCTCGCTGGCGCTCTCGAAGGGCGCAAAACCGCTGCTGGTCTGGAAGGGTGACACATTGATGGCAGTGGCGCGATACGGGAAGGGAACGGTCTTTGCCGTAACGGATCCCTGGCTCTACAACGAGTACACCGATGGACGAAAGCTTCCGCCGGATTACGACAACTTCGCCGCCGGCATGGAGACGGTGCGCTGGCTGCTGCGCCAGACAGCGGCGCAGAGCGCCGGTCCGCAATAGAATCAGGATTCAACATGACTCCGCATGAGATGGCACAAAAAGTCGGAAGCGGACTGCTTTCGTTCCCCGTAACCCACTTCGACGAGCGCTTTGACTTTGTCGAGGCGCCCTACCGCCGCCACATCGCCTGGCTCCTGGAGCACAAGCCGGCTGCGCTGTTTGCCGCCGGCGGAACGGGCGAATTCTTCTCGCTCACGCTGGATGAGTTCTCACGCGTCGTGGCTGCCGCAGTAGCCGAGGCGGCCGGCAAAGTGCCGGTGATCGCCGGCTGCGGATATGGCACCCGCACCGCGATCCAGTTTGCGCAGGCCGCTGAAAAGGCGGGCGCTGATGGCCTGCTGCTGTTGCCGCCCTATCTTGTCAATGCCGAAGCCGCGGGGCTGATCGAGCACGTCAAAGCTGTCTGCGCTGCCACAGAGCTCGGCGTCATCTTCTACAACCGCGACAATGCCATCCTGAACGAGTCCTCGATGGAGCAACTGTGCAGCGCCTGTCCAAACCTGGTCGGCTTCAAGGACGGGTTCGGCGACATTGAATTGATGACGCGTATCGTGGCGCGGATGGGCGATCGGCTCGTCTACGTCGGCGGACTGCCCACAGCCGAAACGTTTGCCCTGCCTTATCTGCAGATGGGCGTCACAACGTACTCGTCGGCGATCTTCAACTTCGTACCCCAGTTCGCGCAGCAGTTTTACACGGCGGTGCGCGCGCAGCAGCATCAGACGATTACCCGCATGTTGCGCGAATTCGTGCTTCCGTACATCGCCATCCGCAGCCGTCGCAAGGGCTACGCGGTGTCTATCGTTAAGGCCGGCATGCGCGCCGCAGGGCGCGACGCGGGTCCGATTCGCCCGCCACTCACCGATCTCACAGAGGGCGAGTTCAGCGAGCTGAAGTCTCTCATCGCAAAAATCAGCTGATCGAAATGGCTGCTCCAGGGAGGAGCGCAGTTCAGGTA
>DATGJK010000430.1:0-3473 GCA_035295245.1 Acidobacteriaceae bacterium | reverse complement strand
CATGTCGAGGCCACGACGCGGTGCGTCCGTCCAGCTCTCGATGCCGGCGCGGCGAAGCACTTCCGAGATCTGCCAGGCTCGCTCGCGGTCGTCACAATCGCAAAGCAGCGTCTTCCAGGTGTATTCGTGCGGTGGATCCGGCTCTTCGCCATCGGATTCGTTCGAAGCTTCCTCATCATCTCCGCGGCTGGACTCATCTGGACTACGCGCCCACCCACCGAACACCGACGTGCGCTCCTCGAATCCGCCCGCCGCAACGGGATCCCCCAGCCCGCGCTTGCGCATCTCGTCGCGCAGGATCGGCTGCGCGAATTCCGTCAGGTCGCCGAAGCTGGCCGCGAGGTTCTCGAGCTCTTCATCGCTCATCTCCCCATAAAGACGGGTGAGCCGCTGCCATTCGGCCGATGGATCGCTCTGCATGGGGAGAAGGATAGAACGGATTCGAAGGCAGTCGCGGAGAATTCACGCTGCGAAATCGGCGGGCTACTTCTTCCGCCACACGCCGACAATGGATTTGCCGACGGAGTACGCCAGAACAGGATCGATGAGGCGGGAAACCGGAATGATCCGCCGGTCCCACAGCCGGATCTGCTCTCGCGTTGGCATCGATTGCCGCAGCAAAGCCTGATTCGCCGCCGAGGCGGCGATCCCGCAGGCGTCCAGATAGAACAACGACTCGAGCTGCAGCTCCGGCGGGGTCAGGCGACGCATCGAGGCTTTGTTGTAGCGCCGGAAATGCCCTATTTCGGCGTCAAATGGCGCGAACAGCCACTGATGCGCAGGCGACAACACGATCAGATGTCCGCCCGCCCGCAGGTGCTCGGCCGCCAGCCGAACCTCACGGGCATCGTCCTCGATATGCTCCAGCACATCGATGTAGAGAATCGTGTCGAATGACTCCCCGTAGGGCAGAGAATCCAGCGTGCCGCAGACCACCTCGTGCGGCACTCCATTGGTCGAGGAACCGATGTTCTCGCTCAGCTGATCGATGAGCTGCTGATCGGGCTCCAGGCATACCCATCGGCCCACCGCCGAATTCGTCAGGAACGGCGTGTTGGCGCCGATCCCTGCTCCCACCTCAAGCACCGATCCCCAGATCCAGCACTCGATGTGGCTCGACCAGTAAGCCTTCCAGTTGAGAGCCTCGGCAAAAATGTCCAGCTCGGAACCAACATAGCGAAACCCATTGGCCTGCGGCTCTGCCACGGCTACGGGTGCTGCGAGTTCCGGCGCTGTCCTCATGCTCGTTCGCCTCGATCCCGATCCAAAAGGGCAAGTGACCCGACTCTAAAGTGCGCGCTTCCGGCGGTCAATCCCCCAAATAAGGGAGACGATTCTGCGATGGGGTCATGATCCCTGGCCGCAGGCGATCGCATTTGGCGATCCTAACGAGGGGACGTTAAAATCAACAAAGTTCAGGCCGACGTAGCTCAGTTGGTAGAGCAGCCGATTCGTAATCGGCAGGTCACCGGTTCAAGTCCGGTCGTCGGCTCCAGCCACCCTGATCCGTCTTCCCCACCGCCCCCGCGATCACCAGACCTTCTTATTGTCTGACAATCTTCTGCACGTACGCCGTCCCATGAAACGGCGGCAGCCAGTTTGTGTAGTTCACTGGCGGGTAGTTCGTCGGAGCAAAGCACCCCAGACGATCGAACCCAACCGTCAATTCCGCGTGAATAGCCGGGGTATCGTCGGCGAACTCTAGTTGACAATCCTCGGGGACGCCGGCGTTGCCGTCAAACTTCTGATAAGCGTTGGCGGGAATGCGCAGTCGCGGATCGTTGATGTATCCGTGGAGGACCTGGGTCCATCCATCCGGCTCGAAGCCACCCCTGATCTGGGTGCGCGGCACTCCCGAGGCAATCACTTCATCGATGGCGGTCACGCGGGCTCGCTGCCAGGCAAACCAGTCGTGAGTCCCGGCAATGCCGACCAGCGCAAAAACGCAGAGCACCACAATGGACGAGCGGGGAAGCGCCGGGCCTCTTCTCTGCTGATAAAAGAGCAGCAGCCAGACGATGAAGACCGGCAGAATTCCGAGAAGGTAGCGATCGAATAATCCGCCGACTGCGCCGCGCGGGCACAGCAGCAGGTAATAGACAGCGGCGTAGGGGCCGAGCAGCATGACGCCGGGCCGCGACTGCAGGTTGCGCAGACAGACTTTCAGCGAAGGGCCGACGCTTTCGTGCAGATCAATCGCCAGCAGCAAACCGACCGCAATCACTGCCGAACCCGCCATCGCGGCGGCCCAGTGCGGAAGCAGGAACGACGTCACATCCGGCACATCCTTGGCAGCGGTCCTGTGTTGGGTGAACTCGGTCAGGTAAATGTGGCTCAGCCACGGCAGCGAACGCCGTCCAACAAACTGCAGTAGGGTGAAAGCGGCCAGCAGCAGTCCAAATTTCGGCACGGCGGACCGTTTCAGCTGCCGAATCGATCCCGCCCAGGCGACGACAATCGGAAACGTAGTGAGCAGGGAACAGAGCAGGCTGGCGCTGATATCGCCGGGAATCTGCACCAGGCCCTTCATCTTTTCGTACAGAATCGGCGCCAGGATAGATTCCGGCAGCGAGTAGGGCTGATGGACAAACCACCGCATGCACAGCTCGATCACCGCGAAGCTGGCCAGCCACAGAATCACGCACGCCGGAACCACGCCCCGTCTGCGCCGCAGCATCCACCCGGCTGAGGGTACGATGACCAGCGCGCCCAGCCACGCAATCTGGCGAACCGTGCCGCCCGCTACATTGGTCGCCGATGCCAGCAGCAGCCACAGAATCGCCGCACGGCTGCCGGAAGAGGCAATGGCCCGCTGGCAGCAATAAAGGCAGACCAGAACGACCAGTAGTCCCGGCACGTCCGTCATGAAGCTGTCCGCCAAAGGAAACAACAGGGGCGAGAGCCCAAGCGTCAGCGTCCCGATGACGGCGTTTCGCGGATTCACTCCGAAGTTCCGCAACACTTCGTGGAACAGGAAAATCGACGCCATCGTGATCGGCAGCATCGCCACGCGCAGGATCGTGAAGGAAAAGCCGAACACCTTCACGAACAGCGCTCCCCAGGCGATCTGCCATCCCACCATCGCGGTCGCCCAGCCGTTGTAGGCAAAATGGCCAGTGCTGGCATAAACCTGCACGGTCCTGGCATAGGACCAGTCGTCCATTAATCCCATTTCAAAGACGGGCCAGCACGCCCACAAACACACCGCCACCAGCAACGCGCAGAGCACGCCATTGCGAAAACGGCTCGCCTGCCCGGCGCTTGCATCCGGGAGGGTAACGACTTCTGGAGTAACCTGAGTTGCGCTCATGGGGAGTATCAGCGGTGTTTCGGCGCCGCGCGAAGGGCTTACCGGCGCAGCAGAGCCTCCACCGCGACAGCAACCGCATTCGCCGAGGCCGATATCGGACGATCGTCGTCCTGGGCCCCGAGCAGGTTCTGGCGGCAGTCGATGAATGCGGCGTATTCGGCAA
>DATGJK010000429.1:0-6402 GCA_035295245.1 Acidobacteriaceae bacterium | reverse complement strand
GGCGGCACGCGCTACAAGGCCACCACGCTGGAGATTCACTACAAGAACAAGAGCATCTACGACGTCCTGCAGATGACCGTGCGCGAAGCGCTGCGCTTCTTCGCCGGCCATCCAAAGATCGTTGACAAGCTCGCCGTCCTTAACGAGGTCGGCCTCGGCTATGTGCGCCTCGGGCAATCGGCCACCACGCTCTCCGGCGGAGAAGCCCAGCGCGTTAAGCTTGCCGCGCATCTCGCCACCACGCGCTCCGCCTCCGGCGAAACGAAAAAAGGCGCGAACCGCACCCTCTACATCCTCGACGAGCCCACCACCGGCCTCCACTTCGACGACGTCGGCAAGCTGCTCATGTCCTTCCGCAAGCTCATCGACAGCGGCGGCTCGCTCCTGGTCATCGAGCACAACCTCGACATCATCAAGTCCGCGGATTGGGTCATCGATCTCGGTCCCGAAGGCGGCAATGCCGGCGGCCAGGTCATCGCCACCGGCACGCCCGAGTCCATCACCTGCAACGAGCTCTCCCACACCGGACGCTGGCTCACCCGAGTGCTCGCCGGCCGCACGCCTGCCGCCCAGACGCTCGCCGAATCAAAGATTGAAAGCGAAGTTCTCTCGTGAAGCTGTTCCCTGCTGCTGCCCTCGTCGCCGTCTCCCTCGCCGTTCCCGCCGCGCTCCGTGCCCAGCAACCATCCCTGCCGCCCGGCACTTCGTCGCCGGATGAACCTGCAGCGAACGACCAGGGCTCGGCCCCGCTCGCCGCAGCCGAAGCCGCCATCGAAGCGAAGAATTACTCCGCTGCCGAATCCCAGCTCAACGTTTGGCTTTCCACCCATCCCAATGACGCCCGCGCTCTTTTCGACCGCGGCTATGTCGACGACGCGCAGGACCACACCGTCTCCGCGGCCTCCTGGTATCGCAAGGCCATCGCCGCGGACCCAAATCAGTTCGAGTCTCGCCTCGCGCTCGGTCTCCTGCTCGCCGCCCAGCACGATGACTCCGGCGCAGGCGAACAACTCCAGGCCGCGACCCAGCTCGACCCCAATCCGCCCAATCCCGCAGCCAAAGCGCAGGCCTACCGCGCGCTCGCCCGCCTGCTCAGCTCGTCCGATCCCACCGCCGGCCGCGATGCGCTGGTCGCCGCCCTCAAGCTCACGCCTGAAACCCCCGACGACACCCTCCTCGCCGCCCAAATCGCCGAGCACGCCGGCGACAACAACATCGCCGAGCAGGAATACCGGCACCTTCTTCAGCAGGACCCTAACTCCTCGCCGGCCACATCCGGCCTCGCGCACGTCCTCATCGTCGAAAAGCGTTATGCCGACGCCCAGCCCCTCGTTGAAGCCGCGCTCCGCCGCGATCCGGACGACCCCGCTCTCAACGCTCAGCTCGCCGCCATCCTCAGCGCGCAGGGCAAGCACGACGAGGCCCTGGCCGTCCTTGAGAAGATCCATCAGGTCGAGCCCTCCAGCCGCAGCGTCTCCATCATGCTGGCCGACGCCGAACTCCAGGCCGGCCATCTCGACCAAGCCGACGCCCTGTATCAGCAGCTCCTCACCGCCGACCCCAACGATCCCGCCCTGAATGACGCCCGCGGACAGATCCTCATCCGCCTCCAGAAGTACGCCGATGCCGTCGCCGCCTTCCGCAAAGCGCTCAGCGCCAGTCCCTCCGATGTCGATGCGTGGTCGGGCATCGCCTTCGCCGATTCGGAACTGCATCAGTACGCCGACGAACTGCACGCGCTTTCCATGCGGTCAAAATATGCGCCTGACAACCCACCCACGCTGTTTCTCTGGGCAACGGCTTACGACAATCTCCATCAAAGTAAGGCAGCGGCGGACTTTTACCATCGGTTCCTGGCAGCCGCCCAGGGCAAATACCCCGATCAGGAATGGCAGGCTAAGCACCGGCTTGTCGCCCTTGGAAAATAAAGCACATCGGTGCTCCCAATCGCCCTGAAAGCGGTTGAACGAGGCTCTGTATGGCTCCCCGCGTTTTGGGTGGCCTTCGGCGCATTTGCCGCCGTTACCAGTGGCGCGAAATAAGGGTTTTGCTGTATCGTTTCGATCTGCATCCACAGAGGTGCGCCATGCGGTTTGCTGCTGTTCTCGCCGCCGTCCTCCTTCCCGCCTCCCTGGCATGGGCTCATGGTCTCGATGATCGCGTGCCCGATGCTCATGAACTGGCTCAGCTCGAGGCAAAAGCGGCCATCGCTCCCGCCGACCAGCAACCTTACCTGTACGCGGAGCTTGTCCACTCCATGACCGAAATCGCCACCGCCCAGTACCAGGCCGGCGACGAACAACAGGCCTCACAGTCGCTGAAATCCGCTCAGAGCTATGCCTCCAAAATCCAGATGAGCCTCCTGCACGACGCCCACAAGCTCAAGAATGCTGAAATCCTCATCCGCCACACGGCATTCCGGCTTCATGAGCTTCTCGTCGGCGCCTCGCTCGATGCTCGCCCCACTTTGGAAGCCACCATCCAGCAGCTCAACAAGGTGCAATCCGAGATGCTGAATCAAGTCTTCCATCGCTGACTTGAATTCGTGCTCGCGCGAAATCTTATAAAACGATTTCGCGCGGCGCACTGCATCCGCAGCAAATTCCCCGGTTTTCCCCGCGCAATCCACATCCCTTCCACAGGTTCCACGTCCTGTTCATCCAGTGTTCATGGGGCGATGACACACATCAGTGCATCCGCCACCCCGAGGTACTGCGGATGTTCGCCTCATCTTCCCCATTTACAGGCCGGGGTGCTCTTCCTATTCTGACGTGGCGTTTTCGAAACAGCGTGCTTCACCGCTCAGACGGATTCACCGGATCGGCTGCGAAACCTGAGGTAAGAAAAGGCTCTTCGCAAACGATTCAAGTCCGCGCGATCCTCTGAACCGCGTTGTTTTCGGAGCGTCGCTTTCGCCTTTTTCTGACAACTGACATTGGAACGGCCCTGAGGCCATCCGGCGAGTTTTCGCCGCCCGCTATTTTTTCCTGGGACCTCCTTGGATCTGGCGCGGGCCGAATCTCTGCCCCGGACCCTCTCCGTTCCACCGCATCCCGGCCATGGCAGGGTCGTCTGCGCGCGTGAGTTTCTTCATCCGCGTGCCTGCCCCGCCATGCGCCCGGATGCGGGCTTCCGCAACCCGTTCGCGGGGCGCACACGGTCGAGGTGTGCCTCGCGTTCCAGCACGACTGCCTCCCGCGGCGGTTTCAGGAGAAACATGAGACCCAGAAAAACCATCCTCTGCGTAGACGACAATGATCAGATCCTCTCCGTGCGCAAGTTCCTGCTCGAAACACGTGGCTATCGCGTGATTGCTGTTAAAGGAGCTGAGGAAGCTCTTGAGCGTTTCCGCCAGGGTGGCATCGACCTGGTTCTCGGCGACCTCGTCATGCCCACCATGGATGGCAACGAAATGGTTCGCCGCATGAAAGACATCGCCCCCGACGTCCCCATGATCCTGCTCAGCGGTTCCGTGAAGGAGTTCGCTCACGGCAACCGCGCCGACGCCTTCCTGCCCAAGGGCGCATGCACCCCGGTGGAAGTCCTGGAGCGCATCCGCATCATGATCGCCCGCAAACGCGGCCCCAAAAAAGTGGTTCGTCCCATGTTCGCTCCGCAGGCAAATTTCGAGCCTTCCGCACACCCGGTGGCTCCGCTAACCGTGTAGTCCCATTCATCGCAGGTGGTTCTCTTTTTGGCATTCTGATTTCGGGGGCTTCGGCCCCCGGCCTTTCATCTCTCGGGCCTGGGCAATTCCGCCCTCTCAAGCTGACGGCCCTCCCCCCTCCCCCATTTACAATCGTTCAGTTGAATCCATGATTCGCGCCGAGAACCTCGGCAAGGTCTACCGCACGGGCAGACTTGAAGTTCCGGCGCTCCGCAATGCCACCTTCTCGGTCGAGCCTGGCGAGTTCGTCTCCATCGTCGGCCCCTCCGGCAGCGGCAAATCCACCCTCTTCTACCTGCTTGGCGGACTCACCCGCGCCACCTCAGGCCGCGTCCTCATCGGCGGAGTCGACTTCTCCTCCCTCGGCGATGCCCAGCGCACCCGCATGCGCCGCGCCCGCATCGGCTTCATCTTCCAGAAGTTCAACCTGCTGCCGACGCTCACCGCCCGCTCCAACATCGAGATCGCCTGGGAAATTTCCGGCCGCCCCGGGCCGATGGACCCCAAATTCTTCGCCCACCTCACCGAACTGCTCTCCATCGCCGGACGCCTCGACCACCGGCCCTCGGAGCTTTCCGGAGGCGAGCAGCAGCGCGTCGCCATCGCCCGCGCCCTCATCACCCGGCCCGCCATCGTGCTCGCCGACGAGCCCACCGGCAATCTCGATACCGAGAATTCCGACGCCGTCCTCGACATGCTCCGGCGGTCCAATCGCGAATTCCAACAAACCGTCCTGATGATCACGCACAACCCCGAGGCCGCCTCGATTGCCGACCGCATTATTCATATGCGGGACGGCCAGATTCGCGGCATCGAAGCCGGCCGTGGCGCAGTGGGGCAACACGCCTGGTGATTTTTCCATCCCCCAAACGTCTCACTTCAGGCACGTCCGTTACGTCGGAGTACCAGCATCCGGGATTACCAAAAAGAATCTGGATGCCACCTCAGTCGAGTTAGAATTAGGTAGGGACAGTTCGCCAAAAAACCAACAAATGGGCACCTCAACGCAATCCCACGCCGATATACCCGCGGGCTCCACGAACGGATCGAACGGGTCCACGGCGAACATCCACGATCTCCTCACCGAGAAGGCGAACGATGCGACCCGCGGCTTCGATACCCGCTCGGCGCTGGAAATCGCCCGGGTTATCAATCAGGAAGATCAGAAGATCGCGGCGGCCGTCAAGAAGGCCATCCCCGAGATCGCCCAGGTCATCGATATGGTCGCTCATGCCCTGCGCGAGGGCGGACGCCTCATCTATATCGGTGCAGGCTCCAGCGGGCGCCTCGCCGCTCTCGACGCCTGCGAAATTCCCGCCTACTTCTCCACCAGCCCGCAGACCGTGCAGTACATCATGGCGGGCGGACCCAAGGCCCTGGCCTCGCCGGTTGAGGTGAACGAAGATTCCGAGGAACTGGGCAAGCGCGACATCGCCCGCCGCCGCCCCAGCCGGAAAGACGTCGTCATCGGCCTCTCGGCCAGCGGACGTACTCCCTACGTCGTCGCCGCCGTTGCCTACGCCCGCACCCTTGGCGCAAAGACGGCCTGCATCACCTGCAACTCCAATTCGCCGCTCACCCGGGCCGTCGACATCGCGATGATCGCCGAGGTCGGCCCCGAGGTCATCTCCGGCTCCACGCGCATGAAGGCCGCCACCGCTCAGAAGATGATCACCAACATGATCACCACCGGAGCCATGACGCGCCTCGGCTATGTGTACGAGAACCTGATGGTCAACGTGCACATGCATAACTCCAAGCTCATCGAGCGGGGCATCTCCATCCTGATGCGCGCCTGCGACGTGGGCCGCGAGAAGGCCGTCGACGTGATCCGCTCCGCCGGCCGCAGCGTTCCCGTCGCGCTGGTCATGCTGAAAGCGGGAGTCGATAAGCCGGAAGCCGTCCGCCGCTTAGCCCGCGCCCAGGGCAACGTCCGCCGAGCCATTGAAGACTCCGTGATGGACGTCTAGGCAAACGCCAGACAAAAAAGCAAACCACCCGAACTGTCATCCTGAGCGAGCGTCTGATCCGTTGCGCCCTGCCGTTGGGCGCAACAACGGGTTCAGGCGCGAGTCGAAGGACCCGCAGTTGCTCTTCGCGACCACTTCACCACGGGCCGGCTTTCAGGGGACCGCATGATCGCCGGCCAATTTTCCTCTGGGGATACGGCATCCTGCTGGATCCAGGCCTGTTGATCCGAAGGGGATGCGGCAAGTTGTTGATCGTTCCCAGGGCGCACGAAGGGCATGCGGCAAATCCGTGCGCCTGCGAGATTTGCCGATTCCGGGATGCGGCAAGCTGCTGAGACCATTGCATCCCCGCCTATCGAGCATCTGAACGCTTGCGCGCCCTCTGTTGGCAAACCAGCAGGTTCAACGCGATTCGAAGGACCTGCATTGGCGAAAGTGCGAAGGACGTGCGCAGATCTGCGATTTCTTTCGTTTCAGGTAGGTGCGACCTTCAGGTCGCACTCCCTCCGCCTCCGAAGGGCAGCGGCTGCAGCCGCTGAGGCTCATCTCCGCTCTTAACCGGCGTTGTGTCAGGGCACGACTTTCAGTCGTGCCGTAAGCTGCTCCCCCACCTCCGGCTTTAGCCGCCGAGTGCGAAGCACCGCCCGAATGGTATCAAAGCGCGCTTCGTATCCCCAGATTGCCGGAACCTGACACGCCCGCAAAAAGTGTCAAGCCGCTGCACGCCGCACCAACGTAATGGCCGCTGATTCGGCATCGCTTCCC
>DATGJK010000428.1:0-3847 GCA_035295245.1 Acidobacteriaceae bacterium | reverse complement strand
CTCCGGCGAGCGGCGGGCAATAGCGGAACAAAGGGTATAGGGAATAGGGTTTAGGGTGTAGGGATTGGGTTCGCTGCGCTCGGTGGGATTCGTGTGTTTTGGGGAGCGCTGTCGCGCTTCCCCATGCACCCGGCACCCGGCACGTGGGTTGATCAGGGGAGAAATGCAGGTCCTGCGGTCGCTGCGCGACCTTCGCTCAGGATGACAGAGTTGGCCGCTCAGGATGACAGAGTTTGCCGCTCGGGATGACAGAGTTTGCCGCTCAGGGTGACAGAGTTTGCCGCCGGGGATGACAGAGTTTGATTCGATGAGTTTGATTCGAAGTTGATTCGATGAGCACGATTGCCGAACTCGAGGAGGTTTCGAAGCTGTATGGGACCTTTGCGGCGCTGCGCAAGGTGACGGCGCAGTTCGAGCGGGGGCGCTGCTATCTGGTGCTGGGGGAGAATGGCGCGGGCAAATCCACGATGCTGCGCACGCTGGCGGGGCTTCTGAAGCCGAGCTACGGGAAGGTGAAGATTTTTGGGCCGGAAGGCAAGGCTGAGGAGCCGATGGAGGCGCGGGAGCGAATCGGCTACATGAGCCACGCGACGATGCTGTATGACGAGTTTTCGGGCGTGGAGAATCTGCGGTATTACGCGGGGCTGTATCGGGGACGGGACTGCGTCGCTCCGGAGGAGGCGCTGCGGAGCGTGGGGCTCGATCCGGCGCTGGAGCGGCCGGTGGGGCAGTATTCGCAGGGGATGAAGCAGCGGGCGTCGCTGGCGCGGGTGCTGGTTTCGCGGCCGGAGCTGCTGCTGCTCGACGAGCCGTTCTCGAACATGGACATCCAGAGCGCGCATGCGATGCTGCGGCTGCTGGAGAAATTTCGCACGGAGAACCGGACGATTCTGCTGACCACGCATCAGCGCGAGCTGGCCGAGCCGCTGGCGGATTTTGTGCTGACGCTGAAGGCGGGCTCGGTGGAGTCGCTGGTGGAGGGTCCGTATGCGAAGAACGGCGAGCTGAAGCTGGCGGGAGCGGGGCGATGAGCAAGACGAACGCGGCGCGGATTCTGGATGGGCTGGGGATCCGGTACGAGATTCGCGAGTACGCCGTCGATCCGGAGGAGTTCTCGGCGCTGGTGGTGGCGGAGAAGATTGGGCTGCCGGCGGAGCAGGTGTTCAAGACGCTGCTGTGCGTGACGTCGGAGAAGGAGCATGTGTTCGCGGTGGTGCCGGGCGATGCGGAGCTTGATTTCAAGAAGCTGGCGCAGGCGGCGGGGGCGCGCAGGGCGGAGATGGTGTCGCTGAAAGACGTGCAGCCGCTGACGGGGTATGTGCGCGGCGGCGTGACGGTGTTTGGGGCGAAGAAGGATTTCCCGGTGTATGTGGACGAGACGCTGGAGCTGTTTGACGTGGTTTCGGTTTCGGCGGGAACGCGCGGGGTGCAGGTGCTGCTGTCGCCGGGGGATTATCTGAGGGCGTCGAAGGGGACGGTGGCTGATTTAACGAAAGAAAATGCAGGTCCTTCGACTTCGCGCGCCGCGGCGCGCTTCGCTCAGGATGACAAGCGATGAGACCGGCATATTTCATGATGCACCTGAAGAAGGATCTGCACCTCGAGTGGCGGTCGAAGGATGCGATCAACTCGATGCTGTTCTTTGCGCTGCTGGTGGTGGTGCTGTTCAGTTTGGCCTTCGATCCGACGCGGGCGGTTTCGCGGCAGATTGCGGGCGGGATTCTGTGTGTGGCGATGATGTTTGCCGCGGTGAGCGCGCTGAATCAGGCATGGGCGCGGGAGCTGCGGAATCAGGTGCTCGATGCGCTGCGGATGACGCCGTCGCCGGGGGCGTCGCTGTTTCTGGGCAAGGCGCTGGCGAATTTTCTGTTTGTGACGGTGGTGGAGATTCTGCTGGCGCCGCTGTTTGTGGTGTTCTACAACCTGCACGCGCTGGGCAATGCGTGGCTGCTGGCGGTGGTGCTGCCGCTGGGGACGTGGTCGCTGATCGTGAATGGAGTGTTTTTCGCGGCGCTGTCGATTCGCACGAGGAACCGCGAGCTGCTGCTGCCGCTGATTTTGTTTCCGATTTTTATTCCGGCGCTGCTGGCGATGGTGATGTCGGCGTCGGCGATCCTGACCGGGGAAGGCGATCCGGTGCTGTGGATCAAAATGCTGGGTGCTTACGATGTGATCTTTACTACGGTGTGCATGATGTTGTTTGAGGTAATTTTGCACGCAGAGTAGGACTGGGAACGTCTGAAGGATGAAGATCCCGAATGGAGAGCGCGCAGTTGTCGATGTCCGAAAGGTTCGGGAATATTGCCTTAGTCCGACTCATCCTCGGGGACGGCACAAGGCGAGGGTTTTCGCGTCGACATTGGGATTTGAACAGGCCGATGCCGAGCGGTTACGAGAAGAACTCCTCCGGGCAGTGGCCGTTCAGGATGCAGTAGCGGGCGAGGCTGACGAGTTCGGACGGCGGTACATCCTTGACTTTGTGATGAGTGGGCCGGTTGGTACGGCTGTGGTTCGAAGCGTATGGATTGTTTTGGCCTGGGAAGACTTCCCGAGACTGACAACCTGTTTTGTGAGATAGGAGGATCTGACGATGACGCCAAAGCTTTTGGATGTGATCGCGCTGCTGGACGACGTGCCAGAGAAGCGGCTTCGGCGAGGCCAGGTGGGAACGGTTGTCGAAGAGCTTGGGCAGGGAGTTTTCGAAGTTGAGTTCAGCGATAACGACGGGCAGGCATACGCAACGGCGGCGCTGCGCGCCGAGCAACTGCTGATCCTTCATCATGAAGCGGTAGCAGCGGCCTGAAGAGTGGTTTTACCAGCTGCCGGAGTGGTGGTGATGGAGGACGTGAGCGGCGGAGAAGGCGACGATCCAGAGACCGATGACCAGGCTGCCGACGGCGATGATCCATTTACGGGCGGGGCGGTCCTGGGCGCCGAGGGTGGAGGTCTTATGGGTGCCGAAGAGCTGGCCACCGAGGCCAATGACCATGAGCAGGACGCCGAGAGCGAGGGTGAACCAAGCCATAAGTAACCTATGTACCGTATTCGATGCACGGGTGGGAAGAGGGAAATTCGGGCGATTTTGGTTGGGAATCAAGGATGGCGCGTAAGTTAATGGAAACAAGAGCACAACAGGGTCGCCGCTGGAACGCAACGAGGATGGTTGTTATTTCCGTAAGCCTGGTGCTGGCAACATCCGCACCAGGGATGGCATTCGGCCAGAGTAAGGGTTCAGCGGATCGGGAATGTCGGGACCGCGCCTCGGTAGAGCTTTTGAATTCGATCCCCAGTCCGGATTTGCCAGTCATTGAGAAGGACTATCTTCCGGTGCTGGTCAGCAGAACGAAAGAAAAGTGGTATCCGCTGATTCCCTTAGAGGCACGGCCACCGCAGGAGAAGAAGGGATGCGTGCTCGTGCAGTTTGTCGTGCATCCGGATGGAAAAGTGACTGATATGGAACTGGTGATGCAGTCCGGCGACATAGCTATGGATCGGGCGGCTTGGGCGGCGATAACGTCGGCTGCGCCTTATGCACCATTTCCGAAGAGGCTTACGACAACAGTGATCAAGATGAGAATGGCATTTCTCTATAACGAGAAGGCGCAGCGGAAAGAGCAGTGACGCCGAGATTTCGGCACGAGGCAATCGTATGAAGTGGTTGAGAGCGGCGTGGCTGCTGGCGACGCTGGCGGTTCTGGCGGAAGGGTTTCGGGTGGCGCTGTATGTGGTGCCGACGGACGCGCAGCAGGGCGACGTGCAGCGGATTTTCTACTACCACATTCCGTCGTGGGCGGGGATGGGGCTGTTTTTCGCGATCAACCTGGCGTGCAGCCTGGTGTATCTGGCG